>JAFGHN010000339.1 GCA_016930115.1 Spirochaetales bacterium
GAAAACGTTCCCCTCCATCACTACCATCCCGGCCCCTTCCCGCATGTTCTTGTGATGGTAGTCGATCGTCTCTATGCCGCAAACACCAGGCAGGATGATCTTACCCCCGCCGCCGAAGCCCGCCGAGCCATGCGGAAATATGCTCCCGATTGCCACGCGCAGGTCGCACGAGGCAAACTCGCGATTGACGTGAACCGGTGTGCCGCGGCTGGTCGTCCCTACGTATACCAGGTTCTCCCAGATGCTGTGATTGTAGACCGGATATTTTTCAACGATATCGCTGCCAAGCTTGGCCACAATCTCGGGCCCGATCAGCGGATGATGCGTTCCCGGCGCGCACAGGAACCGGATATGCTCATCCTTGACTCCCCCCGCGTGCAACTCCTCGAGAACGAAAGGGACAATCTCCTTTGTGGGAGTAGGTTTGGGAAGATCATCGAATAAAATGCACACCTCCTTGGCGCCTTTCGTCAGCTCGCGCAGGCTCGGCGATCCGTAGGGTTTTTGGATCGCCCGTCTCATCTCATCGCCGGTGAGCGGCGTCTTGTCGTGTCCCGCCATCCGGCATTCTTTCACATCCCAGTTGTCCGGAAAATGCAGGGCGATTTCATCGTCCCCAAAAAACGCGTTCACCAGCATCCGTACCGTGTTCACACCCATATAAACCTCCCTCCACAAGTCTTTTGCCAAGTTTGCACGCCCGGTATATAACCGCTACAGCGCGCAAGGAATTGAATCATTTCTCAGGAAATCCGTCTCTCAATACGAGTTCCGCCGTTTCTTTCCTGGGACGGGCTTCCGGGTCTTCGTCCGGGTGCCCCAAAATCATCAGAATAACGCAGGTACACCCCTGCGGTGATTTGAGGATTTTTTCAACCTCTTTTGAATTCATCCCGCCGATGAAAAGTGTGCCAAGACCGAGAGACGTCGCCGTCAGCGCCATGTTCTCCAAGGCAAGCCCGGCGTCAAACATGTACCAGTAGCCGCCCTTATCCGTCGCCGGCTGCCCGTCGCGGAAACCGGCTTTGTTGAGCTCGGCAAAAGCGGCAATGACTACCGGCGCCTTCTTGGCGGCATCAGTTCCTCGATTACCCGGCCGCAACGCCTGCTCGGCGATTCGCAATTTGACATCGGGATCTTGAACAACAACCCATCTCCAGGTCTGGGTGTTCGCCCAGGACGGCGCCAGCCTTCCCGCTTCCAGAATAGTATCAAGAGCGCTTTGGCTCACCGGTGTGGCCTTAAACGCCCGGATGCTTCTTCTTTTTTTGATTGCTTCCAAGACTTCCATATTTTTCTCCTTCCTTCATTTAGGACCGGGCCCGGTCTGTGAAAATGCCGGATACATAGCGAAAGACTATTCGGGTTGGTCCGATTTGAACCGGCGATTTCTTGTCGCCGATACCATCGTATTTTTTCAGAATTATGACCGTTGTTGTTCGCAAATTCCAGTGCGGCGGAGAAGCTGCGGTACGACTTCCGTCAGGGATAGAAGAGCAGCGCCGGGGAAAACGTGCCTCCCCCCTGTTCAGCCCAGACGTTGCCGCCTGTGTCCGCGTAGACAGCCGCCCATATATTCGAGGCGGAATCCGGATCGATCGTGATACGGGCTCTTCCGTTGCCGAACGCTCCTCCCTCCGTCCACTCGATGTAGGCGTCGTACGCGCCTGCGGCCACTTCATACATCCGCCAGGTGTATCCAGCGGCCGATGTCGTTCCGGTAGAATCTGAAAACTCGTTTGTATACGATCCCTCGTTGTCCGGCGGCTCCAGAAACTTGACCGTGAACAGGTCTCCTCCAACCATCTCGACACTGATGTAAACCTCGCCCTTGGAGTCGATCATCGAACACCCGGTAATCCCGGCTAGCGCGATCGCTGCCGCAATAAACAAGCTCGTTCGTTTCATGCGGATCCCCCTTCCAGAATCTATAATGCTGTCCTCAAGCCTTCGACCACGAGGACAATAGCCGCGCATCGATGATCTTATCGCACAAAGGCGAAGCTCCGCGTAAGAAGAATGTCTCATGTGCCAAACGCTGTCAGCGTAAACATTCGATGTCATTCATGAGCTCTCCTCGGTTACGAACTTGAAGCTTCTGGTAGATGTGATAGAGGTGGTTTTTCACCGGGTGCGGGGCAATGTTTAATATGCCGGCGATCTCCCGGTTCGTATAGCCGTTGGCTACGAGCCTGGCGATCTCGCCTCCTGGGCAGACAGGAGCCCGAGGCGTTCTGTTCCTTCATCCGGGTTCCGAGTCTCAATTCCCGGGGAGGTGAAGAGTAGTTTGACCACGTAGTAGGTCAGAAGTACTTCCGTGCACATTGCGTAGAGAACCTGAAGCGTCATCGGTCCCAAAGGGAGGTGGTCGCTGAAATTCGTATAGATCGACGGTCCTATCAGCGGGGCAAAAATCAATCCGATACCAATAAGCCTCAGCACCACCCTGCGAAGCTCCGGGGGAACCAATCGTCGGCGAAAATGAAAGATCAGGAGCATGCTGATTGATTGGATCAGACCCAGGGCGATGTGCCGCCGCTCGAACACCGAACGTAACCCCGTAAGAATTGCGATGACCAGGCCGGATATGATCAGTGATACAAGGTGCAGACAGTTGATAACTGAAGATATTCTGAGACGAATCAGCGCGAAGGCCAGCCGAAAAGTTGCGAAAAAATGAAGCAGTAGAGCGACGGGGGCTTGTCAAGGTGAAGCCCTTGGATGCGCGAGAGATTTTTCCCGTTTCGGTACGGGCAGCGCGCCGCCGGCACTAGCCGCTGCTGACAGACAAAACACCCTTATTGCGGCGTGCCGGCCCGCGGTTATGGTACTGCGTGAGCTCGGATCGCCTCTTCAACCTCTTTCAGCAATTGGTCGATTGACCGCGATACCGCCTTATCCAGGATACCGGCAGCGCGCTCGGAGATCCAGGCTTTAGACCATTCTGCTCTTGTAGTAGTGATACGAACGGCTGAAACCAGGCAATTCAGCCTGCCGGGATATGGATAGATGCCGATCCCCTGGGTCGATCACCCCTCGCAGTCCTTGCCGTACAGTTGCTTGTACTTTTTTTTAAACATTCGTTCTCGTATTTGGCTTGGCCAAGTTGTTTGAATAGCTCCTGCTCGCGCTTCTTGATCTGTTCGAGTTCCTGATCCTTCGCGCCTTTACGCTCAAACAGTGAACTGGCTCCCGAAAGCAGCCGCTTCTTCCATGCGCTGATCTGATTCGGATGGACCGCATACTCCTCGGCCAATTCTTGAAGTGTCTTTTCTTCCTTCAGCGCTTCCAGGGCCACTCTTGCTTTGAACGCATCATCGAACCGTCTTCGTTGTCTCAATCGGTGTCTCCTTCTTCATAGTATCATGAAGCGGAGATTCCACCTTAATCTTGCCCAAAACTGTTCAGATTTTTGGGCTCAGCATACATATGGCGGGAAATTCCAGGAGAATACACAATGTGCTTTATGATTCTTAAGGGCGATACGAGAAACATAATTCTCGGCTGTATTTACCACGCTTCGTTAGACCGACAATCTGTTGGTCATGGCAAAAGGAACCAGTAACATACTTCCGCCGGAGCGAATTGAAAAAACGATC
>JAFGHN010000075.1 GCA_016930115.1 Spirochaetales bacterium
AGGCCCTTCTCATTACCGCGGCGGGAGAGCAGGAAGATACGTATGAATCCTCTTCCCTGCAACACGGCATTTTAACCTATTACTTGCTGGAATCCCGATATGAAGCCGACGCCAACGAAGACGGTTTCATCACCGCCGGTGAGTGTTTCGATTATGCTTCACTGATGATAGAAACATGGTGGGAATACCTGCTGTTCGTCCCGCGGATATCCGGCGGTCCCGTGGATCCGGTTCTCTTCAGAAGCGACGGGTCTTGAGCGGCGGCCAAACGGCCGCGTGTGCGAATCAGCCGTCCGTGAAAGATGACTTGATACTCTCTATCTCGTCCCTGACAACCGCCGCGCGTTCAAACTCGAGGTCCTTGGCCAACTCGGTCATCTCTTTCTGCAAAGCGGAAATGAGTTTCTTCCGCTGATCTGGAATGAGGATATTGTAGCTGTTCTTGATGATATCGATGGATACCCTTTCAGACTGCTTCTTCTCATCCTTCCTTCGCAGCAGGATATCCTGGACGGCCTTTTGGATGGTCTGTGGTGTTATTCCATGGTCCTCGTTGTACCGGCGCTGGATTTCACGCCTGCGGTTGGTTTCCGAAATCGCCTGCTCCATGGCGTCGGATACTCTGTCTGCGTACATGATGACTTTGCCGTTCACGTTCCGCGCCGCCCGTCCTACTGTCTGTATCAACGAAGTTGCCGAACGGAGAAAGCCGATTTTGTCCGCGTCAAGGATCGCGATGAGTGAAACCTCCGGAAGATCGAGACCTTCACGCAGGAGATTGATCCCGACGAGCACGTCGAATTTACCCGTCCGCAAGTCCTTCAGGATTTCCACCCTCTCTATCGTCTCAATCTCCGAGTGAAGATACCGTACCTTCAGACCGAGCCCGGAAAGATAGTCGCTCAAATCCTCCGCCATTTTCTTGGTAAGCGTTGTTACGAGGGTCCTTTCACCGTGATCTATCCTCTCCCGAATTTCAGCGTATAAATCCTCGATCTGACCGGCGCTCTGACGGACGTGAATCTCCGGATCAAGAAGACCCGTCGGTCTGATCACCTGCTCTACCACCTGTGCCGATCTCTTTATCTCTTCGTCACGCGGAGTGGCGCTGGCGTAAACCGTGTGCTTTATCAGCTTTTCGAACTCACCATAGTAGAGAGGGCGGTTGTCGAGAGCCGACGGCAGGCGAAACCCGTGGTTCACAAGATTCATCTTCCTCGATCGGTCTCCCTCATACATGCCGCCTATCTGCGGAACGGTGACGTGGGATTCATCAATAAAAAGCAGAAAATCCTCAGGGAAATAGTCGATCAATACGGCGGGCCTTTCACCGGGCTGGCGTCCGCTCAGGTGCCTGGAGTAATTCTCAATCCCCGGGCAGTATCCAAGCTCCTCGAGCATCTCGAGATCGTACTCGGTCCGCGTTTTCAGCCGCTGGGCCTCCAGAAGCTTTCCCTGCGCCTGGAGTTGTGCATACCTTTCGGCAAGCTCTTCGCGTATGCCGTCAAGGGCCTGGCGGATCTGGCTTTCCGGAAGGACGAAGTGCTTTGCCGGATAGACGCTCACTCTATCGAGTTCTTCGATTGTCTCGCCGGTGAGAGGATGAATCCTGCGGATACGTTCAACCTCGTCCCAGGCAAATTCTATTCTGAAAGCGTCCTTCAGATAGGCAGGACATATTTCAAGCACATCGCCCTTGATCCTGAACTTGCCGCGCTCGAGAAGAGCGTCGTTCCTTTCGTATTGAAGTGAAACAAGCTGTCTCGCGGCTTTGTGTAAATCGTGTCTTTCTCCCCTCTTCAGCTGCAGGCGCATCTTCTTGAAACTTACCGGATTGCCGAGCCCGTATATGCACGACACCGTAGCAACCACGATGACATCGTCCCGCTCCATGAGGGCCGAGGTGGCCGCCAACCTGAGCCTGTCGATCTCGTCGTTTATCGAGGCGTCCTTCTCGATGTAGAGATCTTTCGATGGAACGTAGGCTTCAGGCTGGTAATAATCGTAATATGAAACAAAATATTCCACGGCGTTGTCCGGGAAAAATTCGTCAAACTCCCTGAAAAGTTGCGCCGCAAGCGTCTTGTTGTGAGAGATTACGAGCGTCGGCTTTCCCACCCGCTCGATAATACCGGCCATAGTGTAGGTTTTTCCGGAACCGGTGACACCTTTGAGTGTCTGCTCGGTGTACCCCCGAAACACGCCTTCAGAAAGCTTCTCGATCGCCCTCAGCTGATCTTCGGACGGAGCAAACGCTGATACTACTTTGAAATTGCCCATCGGTACTCCGTTTGCGGGCGGCTAATCCCAGGACATGCTTTCCGGGCGCTCTGAGAGCTTGACTGTCGCCCTCCGCTCCTTCCCGTTGCTCAAGAAAAGAACTTCAACGGTGTCTCCCGGTTTCGTCGCTTCAAGTGCGCTGAAAAAGTCCGTCAGTGACCTGACCGCCGTATCTTCTATCTGGACGATGATGTCTCCGCCCAAGTATATGTAATTCCTGCCGTACCTGACGCGAGTGGTCCCGCCTTTTATGCCGACGGCATCGGCATTTCCGCCGTCTATCGCCCGGGATACCAGAATTCCCTGGCTTACCGGCAGATTTGCATACCGGACGAGCGAAGCTTCAAGCTGGACAGGGACGATATCAATCCAACCTCTTCGAACCGCGCCGAACTCAATCAGGTCAGGCAACACTCTCCTTGCGGTGTCAACCGGCGACGCGAAGCCGATGCCGACGGAACCGCCGGACGGGCTGTAGATCATGGTGTTCACGCCTATCATCTCGCCGGCCGAATTCAGCAGAGGCCCGCCCGAGTTTCCCGGGTTAATCGAGGCGTCCGTCTGAATCATATCCCGGATAACATAATTGTTCGCGCCTATGACCGGTCTTCCCAATCCCGAGATGATGCCTGTCGTAAGCGTCCGTTCGAAGGCGAAAGGATTTCCTATGGCAAGCACCTTCTGGCCAACCTTCAGATCCGCCGAAATCCCGAACGGTATGATTACCAGATCCAGATTACCCGGGTCGAACTTTATCACCGCAAGGTCGTTCTCCGAATCCGTTCCTGTGACCTCGCCCTCGTGCCTCGAGCCGTCCGCAAGGGTGATGTACACCTTGTAAGCGTCCTCGACCACGTGGTAGTTCGTCAACACATACCCTTTGCGGTCTATGATCGAGCCCGAGCCCGTTCCGGCCTCCTGCGGGATAGGATCGAAAAACCAGTTGTATACCAGTTTCTCCGTCGTGATATTGACGACTCCCTCGTTGTACGTCTGATAAATCCTGATATTCTGCTGCTCGTCAGACGAATATTCCCCGTTATCCCGCGCAGGAATAACGAGCTCCGGCGCCGGTTGCGAGACTGCGTCGAGGGCTATCGGACTTTCCGTGCGGTTGATCTTCCCCGTAAGACCGTCGACCACTCCTGACAGAAACAACGCCGCGGTAATGGCTACGGCAAACAACATGCTCAATACGAGCTGACTTCGACTGTAGAGTTTCATTTTTCACATAGAATATACAGCGGCCGGCCCGGACGCGCCAACCTGTAGGGCCGCTGACATGGTAATTAAAAGGCAGCAGCGTGCTAGAAAAAGAATTCACCTTCTCCGTATCTTCGAAGCTGTATCGCCTCGTAGAGATCGGTCGCTCTTATCAGTTCGGCCCTCTCCATATCGGCAATCGTCCTCGCGACTCTGAGGATGGAGTGACACGCTCTTGAGCTCAAGCTCACTTTGCGCATGGCTTGCTCAAAGGCCGCCGCCGTCTTTTCGTCAAGCGCGCAATATTTGAGGATTTCATCGGGCTTGAGCTTACCGTTGAGCGTCGCCACCCCCTCTGCGGCGCGTTTTTTCTGAGCCTCCCTCGCCCTCCCCACGAGTGTCCGTAGTTCGCCGCTTGAGGCCGTGGGATTGCAGAGCAACTGGCGCGCAGGCACCGGTTTCACGGGGATACGCAAGTCGATCCTGTCGAGCAAGGCGCCGCCGAGCTTTTTCCAATATCTTTCAATCTCGTATCTGCTGCAAACGCAGACCGCTTCATCTCTACCCAGATTGCCGCAGGGGCACGGGTTTGCCGTCAATACAAGCTGGAAATCCGCGGGAAACCAGCAGACCATGCCCGCGCGCGCGATTTCAACTCTGCCCGATTCCATCGGTTCCCGCAGGCTTTGAAGCAGGTCGCGCCTGAACTCGGGCACTTCATCCAGGATGAGCACGCCGCCGTGGGCGAGGGAAATCTCACCGGGACGGATTGCATGCCCCCCGCCTACAACCCCTTCCACCGTGGCCGAATGGTGTGGACAGCGGACAGGCGGTCTTTGTATGAGCCCGCCGTTTCCGCCGAGAAGCCCCGCAAGGGAGTGAATGCGGGTCACCTCAATACTCCGCTCGGTGGAAAGCCGGGGCAGAATCCCCGCAACCCGCTGCGCGGCGAGTGTTTTACCGCTGCCGGGAGGGCCGAAAAGCAGCGCGTGGTGACCGCCCGCGGCGGCGATTGCGAGTGCCCGCTTGACGTTTGCGTGGCCGCGGATTTCCGAAAAATCCCCCGCCCCGTTTCCCTCTGGAGCCGCGTTTTCATCGCTCCCACGGTCTCCGGCATCGCGCCCGCCGTCCGGCGCCGCGTTGCTCCCGCACATCGCCAGCGCGGCCTGTCTCAGGGAAGTGACGCCCCGCACGATACCGTAGTCTAGCGCGCGGGCCTCCCGCGCGTTCTCCCTGGGAACCACGACATGTCTGATCCCGTCCTCCATGGCGGCGGCGACTGCCGAAAGCACGCCGCGGACCGGCCGCAGTTTCCCCGAAAGCTGCAGCTCGCCGAGGGCGAGCGTTTCGCTCTCAACCTCGCCGAGCTCGCCGGACCGCCTGAG
>JAFGHN010000076.1 GCA_016930115.1 Spirochaetales bacterium
CCGGAATCGGCACGCATAAGGAGCTGCTCACCGGCTGCGAAGTGTACCGCGAAATTGTGCACTCGCAGCTCTCCGTGGAGGAACTGGCATGAAGGACACACGTGGAGCACAAGGGCAGGGAGGCGCCGGCGGCAGGGGGGATCAGCGAAACCGGCCGGGAGAGCGGCAGCCGGCGGGCGTTGCATTTGGAGGCCCGATGCGGGGACCGATGCGCGGCGCTATCCGCGGCCCCGGCGGTCACATGATGATGCCGGCGGAAAAACCGAAAGATTTTAAGAGGACGCTGAGGAGGCTTGCCGCCTACCTGAAACCGCACCGGATCGCGCTCATCGCCGTTCTCGTTACATCGATCTTGAGTACGGTATTCAATATATTGAGCCCAAAGATTCTGGGAAAGGCGACGACGGAATTGTTCAAGGGGATGATGGCGAGGATCATGGGGATGCCCGGCGCCGGTGTAAACTTCGATTACATACTCCAGATCATCCTCGTCCTTGCGGGGCTCTACGTCGTGAGTGCGGCATTCCTCTACATCCACCAGTACATCATCGCCGGTGTAGCTCAAAAGACGGTGTATGATCTGCGTGAGGCGGTAAGCGCGAAACTCACCCGGCTTCCCCTCAAGTTCTTCGATTCAAGGACCCACGGGGAAATCTTGAGCCGGGTGACCAACGATATCGATCTTATCAGTACCACGTTGCAGCAGAGTGTCTCACAGATCATCAGCGCCGCCGTCATGCTGATCGGCGTGACGGTCATGATGTTTACAATCAACTGGTTACTTGCCCTTATCACGATGATTGCGCTTCCCGTCAGCATCTTTTTCCTGCGGCCGATTATAAAGAGATCCCAAAAATATTTCGCAGAACAGCAGAAAACCCTGGGCCAGATCAACGGTCACATCGAAGAAATGTATTCGGGCCATCGCATCGTGAAAGCCTACGGCGGAGAGAGCGCCTCTATCGCAAAGTTCGACGACATCAATGAGAATCTCTACCGGGCAGGATGGAAGGCCCAGTTCATTTCGGGCATCATCATGCCCATGACGATGTTCGTGAACAATATCGTGTATGTGTTCGTGTGCGTCATCGGCGGGATCCTGGTTACCAGGAGAGCGATCCAGATCGGCGATGTGCAGGCGTTTATCCAGTACGCGCGGCAGTTCTCTCAACCGATCCAGCAGACCGCGACCATCACGAACGTCCTTCAATCGACGATTGCGGCGGCGGAGCGGGTTTTTGAAATACTCGACGAAGAAGAAGAGATCCGGGAGATCGACGCGCCGGTCAAACTCAAGGCGCCGAGAGGTGACGTGCGTTTTGAAGGCGTGGATTTCTGCTATGATCCGGCAAAGCCCCTGATCAAAAACCTGAACATCGATGTCCGCTCCGGTCAGACGATAGCGATAGTCGGCCCGACCGGTGCAGGGAAAACCACGCTGGTGAACCTGCTCATGCGGTTCTACGAAATAGACTCAGGGAGGATCACGGTAGACGGAGTGGATATCCGGGACATGAAGCGCGGGGTGTTGCGGAACATATTTGGTATGGTGCTCCAGGACACCTGGCTGTTTAACGGTACCGTCGGCGAGAACATCGCCTATGCAAAAGACAATCTTTCCGAAGCGGCGGTAGTACGGGCTGCCGACGCCGTCCATGCCGACCACTTTGTCCGCACGCTTTCAGACGGCTACGACACGGTCTTAAACGAGGAAGCGAGCAATATCTCCCAGGGGCAGAAACAGCTCCTCACCATCGCCAGGGCGATCCTCGCGGACCCGGCGATCCTGATCCTCGACGAGGCGACAAGCAGCGTTGATTCGCGGACCGAAATCCTTATCCGGCACGCCATGAGGGAGCTGATGAAAGGCAGGACGAACTTTGTCATCGCGCACCGGCTTTCCACCATCAGAGACGCGGACCTGATCCTGGTGATGAACGAAGGTTCGATTATCGAGACCGGGACCCATGCCGGGCTCCTCGCGCAAAACGGTTTTTACGCCGACCTGTACAACAGCCAGTTCAGGGGAATCAACGCGCGGAAAGCGGCGGGCGCGTAAGGACCGTGGCCATGCCGTCGTTTTCCGCCCGCACGCGAAAGACCTTTTTCATCTCGTTTGGATTTGTAACGCTGTCACTCGGCATCGTCGGTATCTTCCTGCCGATACTGCCCACCACCCCCTTTTTGCTTTTAAGCGCCTGGGCGTGGATGAAAAGCTCGGGCCGCTTCTATAGCTGGCTCATTCACAACAGGTTATTAGGCACGTACATAAGGAATTATAGAGAAAAAAGAGGCATCACCGTAAGGCATAAGATAATCACGTTAGCGGTCCTCTGGACCGGGATCGGTTATACGGCCATCTTTGTATCAGAACGCCTCTGGCTGACGTTGCTGCTCTTTGCGATCGCCGCGGGTGTAACGGCCCACCTTCTGTTGTTGAAGACTTTGCCGGCAGGCAAAGAAAACCGGGACCGGCAGCCACCCGACGGCGCCGGCCCCGGAAAGAAGTGAAATCGCTTCAGTCCAGGAGGAAGAGCTGAAGCAGCTCACCGAGATTCTTGTACAGGTCCACCGCGGACGAAAAAAGCCTGATTGAGCTCGAGAACACCGAGAGCCCGCTCTGCTCGAACTCGAGATCGGTACGCTCGCCGCGTGTATGGAACAATTCGGCTTCCTTGTATTGCACCTGTGAGCTCTCATAGTCGCTTATGCTGATCTCCAGGGCCTCTCTTGCAACCGAAATACTCTGTTTGAGCATCCTCACCTCGAGATCGACGTTTGCCTGTTCGAGAAGCAGATCGGTCTGTCTGTCCGCTATCTGCTCCTCTAGCTCGCTCCGTTCCTCACGCTGCCACTGATCCGGAGAGAGGGTGAGCGACACGCTCGCACCGGCGCGAAAATCGAAGATGTTCATGGTGCCTGAAAGAGAGAGAGACGGCCGGAAAACCGGCGTTGCATCAAGCTCGCGCTTGAGTGCTTCAGTTTCCACCGCCAGATTCAACAGGCTCACGGTCGCGGC
>JAFGHN010000013.1 GCA_016930115.1 Spirochaetales bacterium
ATACAGTCGATTGTTATCGGGAGCCTCAATACCGATATCATAGCCGCCGGGGTCGACAAATTGCTCGGCCCGGGAGAGCTGACCTTCAGTGGAACGGCGCGGATAGGCCCCGGAGGCAAATCACGAAATATCGCGCAGATGATCGCTGCCTATTCCGGCAAAGGTAAGGTGGCCATGCTCGGCAAGACGGTAAAGGACCCCTTCAACCTGTGGTCGGTACCCTTTGAATCTCTGCAAAACGCCGGCGTGAATACCGATTTCGTTGTCGTGGAGGACTATCAAAAGACCAGGAAGCTGCCGGGTCTGGCATTGATTCCCGTGGACAGGGAAGGCAGGAACCAGATATACGTGCTGCCGGGAATAAACAACGATTTTTTGCCGGACGATCTGGAAGCCTGCTCCGGTCTCTTTCGGGCGGTTCATGACAACAGCGGTTTCCTGGGTCTCACCCTCGAACTGCCGCCTGAAACGGCCGAGTACGCGTTGGCGCTTGCCGAAACGTACAACATACGGGTGGTCCTTGATCCCGGCGGGATCGACGAAAGCGGGAGCTGGAGCGGTCTTCTGAAACGGAACATCATGCTGATCAAACCGAATGAGCACGAAGCGGAGCTCCTCACCGGCGTGGGCATAAAGGGAATCACATCGGCAGCAAAAGCCGGCCGCAAGTTGCTCGATCACGGCATCAGGAACGTGCTGATCACCCACGGCGATAGGGGAGCATACCTGATTACCGGGGATGCCGCGACGCACATCGGGGTACCTGATGTGCCGCAAGGCAGCATAGTCGATTCCACCGGCTGCGGCGACCAGGTCACCGCGACACTTATCGCGGAACTTGCGAACGCCACCCAGATCGTGAACGCCGCACAGACCGCGATCGCCGCCGGAACTTTGCAGGCAACCAGGTACGGAATTCAGCCGGTCACGAGAAGAGAACTGGCTGATTTCCTGCGAAGAGCCGGCTCGACGCGAAAACCTCAGAAGAAAGAGTAGGTACAATGCGCAGAACGACGCGAAGTTCGCAAAAAACAACAGAGACCGATGTCAATGCAAAGATATGGGTGATGTGTCCCGTTTGCCATGAAGCGAACTCACCGGACAACATGTTTTGCCGCCACTGTTACGCGAACAGGATCACCAAGCTCGAACCGGAACCGTTGCGGTCCCTTGCCGAGATAGAGCAAATAAGGACCGAATGGCTTTCCCGGCGTCGTATCCGAAAGATTATTCGCAGAACCGTTATCGCCGTTGTATCGGCGCTCGCCCTGACAGCGATAGTCATCGGGATTCTCTTTTATTCTACCGACCTGATCGCCGGTCCGCGGCCGTCTATCAATTCCGAATCGGCGGCGGGGGAATGGGCAATGTTCGGTTATAATCTCGAGCGGGCCGGCAGTGCCGGTTTGAATGCGGCTGTGCCTGAGGGAACGCTCAAATGGGTATTCACCACCGGACGCGACATCGAATCATCCCCTGTTGTAGTTGACGGCGTCGTGTACATCGGATCAACCGATTCCAATTTTTACGCTATCGACGCCCGGACGGGGGAGGAGCGCTGGCGCTTCACCGCGGAGAGTTGGATCGAGTCTTCCGCCGTGGTTGCCGGCGGGACGGTATATGTCGGTTCAAACGACGGCAACCTCTACGCCTTCGATACGCAAACGGGTGAGCAACGCTGGAAGTACCATACGAGATACGGTGTCAGAACATCGCCGGCACTGGCAGACGGCAGAATCTATTTCACCAGCGGCGAGTTCAGGGTCTATGGGCTTGACGCTCAATCGGGAGAATTGCTTTGGCAATTTGACACAGAAGGGAATATATCCGGTTCACCTGTCGTTGCAAACGGCATTGTCTATGTAGGGGATACGGACGACTACTTCTACGCCCTTGATGCGGTTTCAGGGAGGTGCCGGCTCCGTTTCGATATGTACGGCGGCACGGTTTCAACCGCGGCGGTGAGGGGCACCACGGTATATATTCCAAACAGAAAGGGTAGCCTCTTTGCCGTTGACGGCTATGCGAAGAACTGGCTCAACGAACACAACATGAGGTATTTCCTCCTGAAATTCTACCTGCAAAGCCTGAGCATTGTGCCGCCGCTGTGGCTGATACCTCCCAACCAATCCGGTTACCTGTGGGGAGTGAATCTCGGCGGCCTGGTGTACTCCTCACCGGTCCTTCTGAATGACCGTTTGTTCATCGGCGCCGGCAGGAGGCTGGTCGCCGTGGACACCGAATCCCGCCGCATTGATTGGGAATTCACAACCGGAAGCATGGTTGCATCGTCACCGGCGATGGCGGCCGGTGCCATATTCATAGCCAGCAGGGATGGTAATCTGTACGCCGTCACGGCCGACACGGGCAGCGAGATCTGGAGATTCACCACCGGCGACGCAATTACCTCATCACCGGTGGTGGTCGACGGGGTTGTTTTTATCGGATCTCACGACGGTAAGGTCTACGCTATCGAATAACCGCCGGTTGTGGCGCCGCATTCATCTCTTCGCGTTCTGTTCAAGAAGAATAGCTGCAGATGGTAACCTGATTTTCACAAATTTCGTTTCAACTATCTGGATAGACGCCGGGATCGATGATAGTCTATGCCCGATGATTCCCAATTATGCACCGCCAGAGATAGCAAGCGATAACATCCCGTCGCCCTCGCTCATATTTTTCCAGGACGTCATCCGCCGCAACATAGCCCACGCTATTGAGATGGCGGGTGAAACGAGTCGTCTCAGACCGCACGTCAAGAGTCACAAGTGCCCCCAGATCGTGCAGATGAAGATCGACGCGGGTATCACAAAGTTCAAATGTGCAACCCTCTCGGAGGCGCGGATGCTCGCGCAGGCAGGGGCAGGAGATATTCTCCTGGCCTACCAGCCCGTCGGGCCAAACATACCTACCCTGCTGGAGCTGATCGAAACATTTCCGGACTCACATTTCTCCACCACGGTGGATCACCCGCGGATTCTCGCGGAGCTTGACCGCGCGGCCTCAAAACGCCGCATAAGTATTCCGCTGTTTATCGATATCGATGTGGGGATGACACGTACGGGCGTGCACTCAATCGAAAAAGCGGTTGATCTGGCCCTCCAAATCAAGAAAGCGTCCGGCGTCAAATTTCAAGGTCTGCACGTGTATGACGGTCACCACAACGATCCTGACCCGGCGGTGCGAAAAAAACAGGCGGCCGAAACGATCGACGCCATCGACGCGCTCCGTAGCGGCCTTGCGGCTGAAAGCATCGAGGTAGATGAGACGGTCATCGGCGGCACACCGATGTTTTCGTTCTATCTCGATTCAACCGATTTTACTCTTTCCCCGGGGACTCTGTTCCTCCATGATTACACGACCTACAAAAACTGCCCGGAGCTGCGGTTTGAATTCGGCGCCATGGTCCTCTCAAGGGTCATCAGCCTGCCGGAGAAAGGATGTTTCACACTGGACGCCGGGGCCAAAGCGTTGTCGATGGATTATGCTGAAAAGGCAAAGTTGATTTCACGGTTCGAAGCGCAACCCGGCCCGATGAGTGAAGAACACTGGCGGTTCAGCTGCGAACCCGGGTCAGAGCCCGAGCTGGGCGAGGTGATGCTCCTCATCCCGGGTCATGTCTGCACCACGGTCCACCACTACGATAAGGCTTATGTGATTGCAGGCGACGGAACAGTCACGGATACCTGGCCTATTGCAGCGAGAGGAAGGATATAGCCGATGCCGCTTGTATTCGACGCGCACCTGGATCTTTCTCTCAACGCCCTCCACCTCAACCGGGACTTGACGCTCACCGTCGACGAGCTCAACGCCCGGGAAAAAGAAATGACCGACCTGCGTTGCCGCGGGCGTGCCGTGCTTACGATACCGGAGATGCGCAATGCCGGGGCGGCGGTGTGTCTCGCCACCGTTCTCGCCCGGTGGAACCCGAGCCTGGCGCCCAAGAACGGCTTCAACCGGGCCGCCCTGGACTTTGCCACGCAGGAAATCGCAGGATCAATCGCCTATGGACAGGCAACCTATTATACCTACCTTGAAGACAGCGGTCATCTGCGAATGATCAGGACGAAGGCCGATCTTGACCGTCACTGGAGCCAATGGACCGGCGACAGCGACGGAGCCTTGCCTGTCGGCTACATACTTGCGATGGAAGGTTGCGACCCCATAACGAGAGTCAATCGCGCCCAGGAATGGTACGAGGCCGGGTTACGGGTGGCAAGCCTCACTCACTACGGATCCGGAGCTTACGCGGACGGCACCGGCGCCG
>JAFGHN010000340.1 GCA_016930115.1 Spirochaetales bacterium
GGATTAAGCGATGACGACGGGGGTGAAATTTGAGTCTTAAGTGCGGTATCGTTGGACTGCCGAATGTCGGGAAATCCACGCTTTTTTCGGCCCTGACCGCGCAACAGGTGCCGGCGGAGAATTACCCGTTTTGCACCATCGAGCCGAACCGCGGCATGGTGGAAGTGCCGGATACGAGAATGGCTGCGCTTGAACGGATTTACAAGACCGGAAAAGTCATTCCTGCCGTCGTGGAGTTTGTTGATATAGCCGGCCTCGTTCGGGGCGCGTCAAAGGGAGAAGGTCTCGGCAACAGGTTTCTTGCGCATATACGCGAAGTCGATCTCATTATCCACCTCGTCAGATGTTTCGAGGATGAGGATGTCGCTCATGTGTCCGGCGCCTTGGACCCTGTGTCGGATATCGAGGTAGTCTGTGTAGAATTGGCGCTTGCGGATCTGGAGACCGTCGAGACCAGGATCGAAAAAAATGAAAGAAACATGCGCTCGAGCGATAAGAAAGTCGCCTCCCAGGCGGCGGCGTTTGAGCCGCAGCTACAGCTGTTGAAGGAAAGGCTTTCAGCCGGAGAACCCGTCAGGGACATCGGCGCTTCCGGAGATGAACAGGTCGAGAGCCTGAATCTTATCATCGCCAAGCCTGTGCTCTACGTGTGCAACGTCGCCGAGGAGGATGTGTCTGGAGACAACGCGCTTTTCAAAAGCGTGTGTGAATATGCCCGGGCGCAGAATGCGCCATGCCTGCCTCTCTGCTGCAAACTTGAAGCGGAAATCGCCATGCTTGATTCTGCGGAGGAACGGCGTGAGTTTCTGGAGGCAGCGGGTCTTGAGGAGTCCGGGCTCAATGTGCTCGTCAGGAACGCATACACCATGCTCGGGCTGAGGACATTCTTCACCGAGAACGGCAAAGAACTGCGCGCGTGGACGGTAGTAGAAGGCGAAACGGCGAAGCGGGCGGCGGGTAAGATCCATACGGACATGGAAGCGGGTTTTATCAAGGCGGAAGTGTATAATTCATCGGACTTGATCGAGTTGGGCAATGTTCACCGCGTACGGGAAGCGGGGAAGCTTCGTATCGAGGGCAAAGAATACGAAGTGCAGGACGGCGATGTTGTTCTCTTCAGGTTTAACGCAGGTGGATGAGAGAAAACTCTACCAGCTTTTGAATTTTATCCTCAACGACGCAGAGTCTCACGAACTTGACGTGATCAGAGCGGCGCTCAGAAAACGCGAGGGAAAGGGGCTTGCCGGAGATTCGCCGGATTTCGGAAAGAACATCCGCCGAATGGCGCGGGAGATGGGGGAGAAGGTAAGCGGCCAGATTGGGGCCTCTGAAGAGCAGATTCGAAAAACCGTCCGCAGTTTCGTAAGAGACATGATCAGGCGCGAGGCGCCGGAGCTTCGCGAGGCTCAAGTTGACGAGCTCATTGATCAGTGGGTGCCCGATCCTCGCAGCCCCCGGCCTGAGGCCGGCGGCAAGGGCGCCGGCACAGCCGGGAGATCACTGCCGCCGGATGTCCTTCTGACGATGATCAGGCAGTTCACCGCATACAGCACGGGCAAAATGAGCATAGCCGAGGAGGCGGAGCTCTCGGGGACTATGGCGGACTGGCAGAAGCGTTACTGGATGCGCTTTTCGAGCGTTGTTCGCAGGCTGGTCAGCTTATACGTGAAGGGCATAACAAGCGAGCGGGACTTCTGGGACGGTGTGTATGACGAGCTTGGCCTGGACGCTAACGGTTCGCCATCTGACGCATGAACTCGAGGACCGTATCTCTGAAGCCCGGCAGGGTCTCATGTCCAAAATCGGGATAGATTACCATGTTTTTTTCCGCAGTTATCCTGTTATACGCGGCGAATTGGCTTGACGGCGGGCACACCATGTCCATGAGTGCGGTGCCCCAGAGCACTTTCCCGCGTATGCGGCCGGCGAGGTTCTTGATATCGATATAACCGAGGGTGGTAAAAACCTCCTGTTCGCGTTCGTGCCTGGGATCAAACCGTCTGAAATATTCAGTGAGCTCCTCGTAAGCGGCCTTCGCGAGGTCCATCTGCCACACCCGCATATAGTCGGACAGAAACGGGTAGCAGGGGGCAAGGCGGTTTATCTCCGGCGCGAGGCTTGCGCACGCGACCGTCAAAGCGCCGCCCTGTGAAACGCCGGTCACTCCGATACGTGCTTCGTCCACCTCGTCAAAGGACTTTGCGAGGTGCACAAGTTCGACGGTGTCGAGGAAAATATGTCTGAAGAGCAGGTTGTCCGGTTCATCATCAAGGCCGCGGATAATATGACCGTGAAGCGTGTTCCCTTTTACACCACCGATATCCTCAGAGGAGCCTCCCTGACCGCGGCAGTCCATCGCAAAGACGCTGAAGCCTTCGGCTGCAAACGGCAGCTTGTCTACCCAATCACCAGCGTTACCTTTGTAACCATGGAACTGTACTATCGCGGGGTGCGGTACAGACGCCCGTATCGGTTTCACGTACTGCGCATGTATTCTCGCTCCCCTGACGCCGGTGAAAAACAGGTCGAAGCATTCGGCGAAAGATGTTTCGAAGGTACTCTTCCGTATTTCTATATCGGGATCGGTCGCTGCCATTTCGTCGAGCGCCCTCTGCCAGTAGGCATCAAAATCCGAGGGCACGGGGTTTATTCCAAGGTATTCCTTCATCTGCTCGAAGGGCATTTCAAAAAGCGGCATATCTTCTCCTTCGTTGGCCGGACGGTTGCGGATAATTTTCTATGGGACTATCATGAACCGATAAATATTTCAAGCAATGCGGGGTGAACATGAAACGCAATATTGAAATTGAAATTAACGGGAAATCGGTATCAGCGGAGCTCAACGATTCACATACGGCGAAGCTTCTCGCGGACAAGCTCCCGGTGACTTTGTCACTTTCGAGATGGGGTGGCGAATACTACGGCGCCTGTGGCGTGAATGCGCCTCTCAGCGATGATGCAAAGGAGATCATGGAAGTCGGCGAGCTTGCCTACTGGCCTCCCGGCAAGGCGCTTTGTGTCTTCTTTGGCCCGACGCCAGCGAGCACCGACTCGAGACCCCGGGCCGCCTCCGCCGCAAACCCGGTGGGCAGAATTACCGGCGATGCTTCGGTTTTTGAGAATTTAGGCGGCTCGGTCACTATGAGGATCCGCGAAACCGGCTGAGCTGAGCCGCGGTTGACGAAACGGCACGCGTTATGTAACTTCCACTCGACGGCTTAGGAATATTGGGTGAATTTGAAGAATATAGAGCAAGA
>JAFGHN010000341.1 GCA_016930115.1 Spirochaetales bacterium
AGCCGGGAAGTTATCGTTCCTGAATACGGCCAGGAAGAAGCGGTGTTTTAGCGGGCGGCTAGGATACACCCTCAAGGAGATAGTCGATCATCTCGCGGGACGCGCCGCAAAATACCCTGCTGCGGATAAACCAGCGCCTCGGATCGTCAGGCTCGAGATGGTAGATATCGTTTGTCACTTCGGGCCCAAGATCGCCGCCTTCCTGCAACACGCAGACAAACCCCGCGCGGTGCAGCAGGGCGAGGCATCCGGCGATATCCCAGAGCTTGAGCGTACCCATATAGCCGGAGATGCGGCCAAGGAGGAGATAGGTGAGCGGAAAGACCGCGCATGCCATGGCCTGGACCGGGTTCTTGAGGGAGAAACTCCCCCGCTTGACCACCGATTGGGTCACCGCGATCATGTCGCTTATATCCGGCGCCCGCTTCACTATGGACAGAGGCTCGAGATCGGAGACGGTAGCATCGCCGGCGCCTGCCGCAAAGAGAATCCCTTTATCGCTCGTAATAAACACTTCACCCGTAGTTGGCAGGTACACACCGCCGTCGGTAATGACACCGTCTTCCATACGGGCGATAGAGATGCCCCAGGTCGGCAGATGATGAGCGTATGGCGCGGTGCCGTCTATGGGATCCACGATCCAGGCGGTTTTCCTGAACGCCTCATCGAGATATGCCTTTGATTTTGAATCGACAGTCTCTTCGCCGATAAGAAACGAACCGTTCTCCACGTCCTCAAAAATCTGTTGGAGCTCGTGCTCAATTGCATGATCCGCGGCCGTGACTAGTGAGCTGTCGGATTTCAAACGGGCATCCGGCGCATCGTAGAACCGCAGCGCGATTTTCCCGCTCTCAAGCAGCGCTGAGAGTACCTCTTCCACTTTCCATTCATTCATAACCTCTCCGTCTACAATATCCGGGTGATCACGTCAAGGTTGTTCACCGGATCGTTCAGGTATGATACGTTCTACCCATGGGTGTCCAGAAAAGCTTGCGGGCCGCTGTGATCGTTGTGTTTGTTCTTCTTACCGCCGCTGCGGGCGGGCTTGGCGCACCATCGGAAGAGAAAACATCCGAGGCGAGTTTTCTCTTCGATACCGTCTGCACGATCACTCTCTACGGAAAGGCGCCGGCTTCCCATTTCATTGACGTATTTTCCCGGATGGAGGAAATCGAAAGCCGGCTCGATCTGTACGATGACGGAAGCGCTTTGTCCGAGTTGAACCGGCATGCCGGTATGGGTCCGGTGGCGGTACCGGAGGAACTGTTCGAGGTAGTGAAGCACGGAATCGCCTATTCCCGGCTCACCGGCGGCGCTTTCGATATTACCATCGGGCCGGTGCAGCAGCTGTGGGACATTGGCGGTGACTCTCCGGAAGTCCCGGACAGCGCCGATCTTGCAGCGGCGCTCTCCCTCGTGGACTTCAAAAAGGTGATTTTTTTCGAGCACGGGAAGCGGATACTCCTCGAGAGCCGCGGGATGATGATCGACCTGGGCGGAATCGCCAAGGGATATGCGGCGGACCAGGCCGCAAAGCTGTTGCGGGATTTGGGGCACCGCCGGGCGCTCGTCAATTTCGGCGGGAACCTGGTTGCTCTTGGGACCCGCCCCGACGACACCCCCTGGCGGATCGGTATCCAGCACCCTGACCGCTCCAGGGGTGACACGATCGGTATCGTTGAAGTGACCGACGCAACGGTGGTGACCTCCGGCAAATACGAACGTTTCTTTGAACAGGACGGTATCAGGTATCACCACATACTCGATACGACAACCGGTTATCCTGTGGAAAACGGCGTTGCCAGCGTCACGATCATTACGGGTTCTTCCATGAAGGCGGACGCGCTTTCGACCGCGGTCTTCACCCTCGGGCTTGAGGCCGGTCTGGAATTGGTGAACGGCTTTGACGGCGTTGAGGTGGTGATCGTTACCGAAAACGATGAAATATACCTGAGCAAAGGGATTGGTGATGATTTCAGCCTTGTGGATACACGATTTAAGGTGATTCGGTGATGTTAAAACTGCCACGGTTGCGGCCCTTTGACTATATCGCGGCGGCCTTCGCAGTCGCGTTGATTGCCGCGGCCGCGGTATCCGCATACTCGTCGGGGTCGGAAGCTTCACGCTTAAAGGTGCAAACTGCGGGAGGGGAGTTCGTGTACGATCTCAGGTCCGATGCAACGCTCGATTTTGACGGACCGATAGGCATTACCCGCATTGAGATCAAGGACGGAACCGCACGAGTGCTGTCTTCACCTTGCCGCCAACAGATCTGCGTCAACTCCGGGGCTCTCGATTCCGGCGGCGATTGGACGGCCTGTCTGCCTAACAGGGTCTTTCTAGAGGTCACCGGTGCGGATGAAACCGAAGTCGACGCCCTCAGCTACTGACAGAGAACTCGTAGCGCTGCTCGGCGCCTGTTGCATATTTCTCGCACTCATTGAACACATGATACCCAAACCGCTGCCCTTCCTGAGACTTGGGCTTGCGAATCTGCCGATACTGATCGCATTGGGCGTGCTCAACCCGCGCCAGTTGTCTGCGGTCGTACTGCTCAAGATTCTCGGCCAGGGGCTCATAAACGGCACCCTTTTTTCATACGTCTTTCTCTTTTCCGCGGCAGGGTCGCTTTCGAGCGCGGTGGTGATGTTTGCCGTGTCACGGCTTCCCGACAGGGTTGTTTCATTCGTCGGCATCAGCATATCCGGCGGGCTTGCCAGTACCGTCGCGCAGCTTGGGCTCGCTTTTCTTCTTGTCTTTGGGAGGAGCGCGCTCTATATCGCGCCGGTCTTTCTTGCAGTGAGTCTCCTCACTTCAATCGCGCTCGGCCTGATCGCCTCATCGTTCTGTTCGCGTTCCCGTTGGTACAGCCGGATCGCCGGTGCGGAGGGCAGGCGATGGTGAAGCCGTTCATCCGGGACCATAGCGCCCAAGTATTACTGCTCTGCGGAATGCTCACCATGATCGCCGTGTCGCTGCAATCGACGGTGGTCGTCCGCTGCGCGCAGATGGTATTTTTCCTGATTTTTGCAGGCCTGATGGGAAGGCGCGTGCGGCTGCTGCCCCCGGCGGTGATGCTTCTGTCGGTTGTTGTTGCAAACCTTTTTTCGCCGAACGGACGTGTGCTCTTTTCTGTCTGGCGGCTAGATATCACCTACGGCGCGCTGCGGCTCGGGCTCATGAAGGGCACGCTCTTTATCGGGCTTATCTACATTTCGCGGGTCTCGGTGGGACCGGGGCTCAAGTTCCCCGGCAGGTTTGGCGCCCTCCTCCTGAAGACCTTCGCGTATTTTGAACAGCTCACGGAGAAATGGCCGCTCACCCATGGTGACGTGCTCGGCCGGATCGACGAGCTTCTTCTGACGATAAGCCGGAGTGACGCCGGATCGGCGCGCGGGGAACCCCGTGGACCGGAGGCAGCGGACGGCCGTAGGGGAGGCGTCATCGCCGCCGGCGGTACAGAAATACAGCCGTACCGCCGAAATTTGCTTGCCGCGGCGGTTCTTCTTACCGCTGGCTGGGGGCCTTACATCGCTTCCTGGACCTTAATTGCGGCGGATGGTAGAATTGGCTGATCTCAAGCACAGTCAGGAGGCACGATATGGCGGAGAAACTTCAAGTCTATAAATGCGAGATTTGCGGGAACATAGTTGAGGTACTTCACGGCGGCGCCGGTGAGCTTGTCTGTTGCGGCGAGCCGATGAAGCTCTATGAAGAGAACACCGTTGACGCGGCGAAAGAGAAACACGTTCCCGTCATCGAGAAGACAAGCGATGGTTACAGAGTGAAGGTCGGCGGTGTTGCCCATCCTATGGAGGATAAGCATTACATCGAATGGATCGAGCTTATCGCGGACGGGAAGGCTTACAGGGAGTTCTTGAAACCCGGAAGCGAGCCGGTAGCTCAATTCTGCGTCAAGGCAAGCAAGGTGACCGCCCGGGAATACTGCAATCTCCACGGATTGTGGAAAGCATCCAACTGACAGACC
>JAFGHN010000077.1 GCA_016930115.1 Spirochaetales bacterium
GATGAGACGTACGTTACGGGATCCAGGTTGAAAGTGAGCATGAGACTTGGGTAGAGGCTCTTGAAGTCGTATACCAGAACATTTTCATACAGCCCCGGTTCGGGAGGTATGATTGCTCCGCCCGGCGAAGTTGTCACTTCGTATGCATCAACGCCGCGGGTCGGCGCTACCAATCCGCGTTTATGCATTGAAGTGATGTACAGCTGTTCGAATGACGCGACGCTGGTCCAGGCGCGGGCAAGGCCGGCGCCCGTAAATGCCGCCCGCCTGATAGTGAGATCCATCAATCCTGTTTTTTCGAGGATGTCGATAACCAGTTCGGCGTCCTTTAGATTGTATCTGCAGAAGGTTGCGGGATCATTTCTGTAGGTCTCGAGCAAGGCCTCTATCTTGCGTCTTCCTTCGAGATTCTGCTCCTCTGTGAATGAGACTTTCCCGGTCCCAAGGACCTCTTGCGCGACGGTCTCAAGACGGTTGTCGTCAAAACGTACCGGCCCGTTGCGGACGGTTCTCATCCCGTCGATAACCTGTCTTCCTGGGATGATGACGGCGCTCGACTGCCCTCTGGAACCGGGGAGAAAATTCCCGGGGTCATCGCTTCTGCCTATGGTGAAGGGCAGGCCGTGATGCTTGAAACGACCGAATAGTACGGCAAAATCAAACTCGATGACGTTCCAGCCCGTGATGATATCCGGATCTATCTCTATGATCAGGTCTCTGAAAGTTGAAAGCAGCGCTTCCTCATTGTCAAAGCAAACCGCAGCGCCGTCCGGTACAGATGCGCCCCGGAAGAGTATGTGCTTTCTGCGCTCCTGTCGCCAGGTATCGTCTGTCGCCAGGGCGATGCTCAGGATCTCGTTCGTGCCGGGATTGGTTTCAATGTCAATCGAAAGCACAGAAAGCTTCGGCGTCCAGTCGGAGGCTCGCAGCGACGGATTGTGAAATACAAGGTCAACTCGCCGCCCTTTCACCGCTTTTCCTTCAACGGTGACGGACCCGTAGAGTTGCC
The DNA here is from genome assembly GCA_016930115.1 of Spirochaetales bacterium. Classification (GTDB taxonomy): domain Bacteria; phylum Spirochaetota; class Spirochaetia; order ARS1246; family ARS1246; genus JAFGHN01. The sequence continues at coordinate 1,010 of JAFGHN010000077.1, forward strand.
TGTCTATAAGATACTGGTCGTAGAAGCGTATATCCGCTTCGTATGTTCGTAGGTGATGGTTTTCCATCGCGCGCGCTGCTTCCTGTTGTGCCGCGATGTGAGGCCACTCAATCTTGATTACCGCTTCACCGTCTATTGTTTTTAGATCGGTATTGACGGTCTCTCCCGAATCAACCGGAGATATTCCCGGAAGCCTTTGCTTTTCGCTATCCCGGACGTACAAACAGGGTTTTGTCCGTTCTTCCACCACCGCGAAAGTCTCGCCGGTTCGAAGCCGGCCCGTAAAAAAAATACGAGTGCCGCTCCCTGTGGTCTGGTAAGAAGCATGCACAATATAGCCCTCATGGCGGTTAATGACGATATTCGCTTTGGAAACACCGGCGTTGCGATTGCGGCGTTGAGACCCGGTCATGCTCCTGGTATACTACCACTTGCGGTCGTGGCGAAAAAGCCACCCACGGAAATCAACGAACAGCGAGCGAGGGGATGATATGGGGAAAAAACCGACCAGAGAAGAAGCGTTTGCGATTTTAAAAGAATATAACGAAAGCGATAGTCTGATAAAACATGCGTTGGCCGTTGAAGCGGTGATGCGCTATTCGGCGCGAAAACGCGGTCATGATGAAGAGAAGTGGGGCATCATCGGTCTTATCCACGATCTTGATTATGAAAAATATCCCGAAAAACACTGCTCCATGACCGGTGAAATACTGCGGAAGTATGACTGGCCGGAGGAGTATATACGGGCGGCGATAAGCCACGGCTACGGTATTTGTACCGATGTAAAGCCGGAGCACGAAATGGAAAAGGTTCTCTACACGCTGGATGAGTTGACCGGTCTGGTCGTGACAACCGCGCTTGTAAGACCATCAAAAAGCGTGCTGGATGTACAGGTGTCGTCGGTCCGGAAGAAGTGGAAGGACAAGCGATTTGCGGCGGGCGTGGACAGGTCGGTCATCGAGAAGGGCGCGCAGATGCTGAATGAGGAACTTTCCGATCTTATCGCGGACACTATTGAGGGCATGAAAGAAGTAGCCGCGGATATCGGTTTGAAAGGCAACCTGTGAGAACAAACTGAAAACGAACCGGGCGCTGCTCCGGTTCTTGATACTACCGATTTGTTATCGTATTCTAACACAGAGGCTGCTTAAGGGCCTTTTTATCAGCGTCTCACCAGAAAAGGGGGTACGCGCTATGAAACGAACCGATTTGCAGAAAAGAGAACGCGAGCTGAAAGCGGCTCAGAAAAAGAAAGAGCGGATTGAGAAATATGGCGAAAAGGCCGAAAAGACCGTTGGTGATTATATCAATGAACTCCACGACCTCATGTTTCACGATGAAACCCGGATTTACAACACCAAAGAATCGATAGAGATTCTCGAGTTCTTTGAAGAAATGAAGACATCCATGGATGAATCGCAATGGGAAAATGTGATACGAAAGGCGATAAAAAAAACGGGTGTCAAGGAACGGGAAACCGCTTTTAACGATCTCATGCAACTTCTGAAAAGCTGATACTGTGCACAGCCGCATTGAAGACCTCATGCGCTTCCTCGACGCGGCACCGACCGCCTACCATGCGGTTGAACAGTCCGCTCTGCGGCTGCAGGAATCCGGTTTCATCGAGCTGCGTGAACGTACGGCGTGGAAGGTAACACCCGGAAATCGCTACTTTGTAAGGCGAGAGAATTCCAGCCTCATCGCGTTTAGAACGGGTGGCGGCGCCTGTGAGGACTACGGCTTCCGCATCGCGGCCGCTCATACAGACAGCCCCGGATTCAAGATCAAGCCCGATTCCGAACACCGGAAAGCCGGCGGTCTGCGCGTTGGGGTGGAGGTGTATGGCAGTCCCATACGTTCCACGTGGATTGACCAGGAGCTCGGCATCGCGGGGCGTGTGGTGCTTTCCGGACCTGACGGACTTCAAACCGCGTTGTTTGATACCGGTGAACCGGTAGCGGTCATCCCGAATGTCGCGCTTCACCTGAACAGAGAGATGAACAAGGGTGTCGAGTACAACCCGCAGACCGACATGTGCCCCGTGCTTTCTGTATCGGTTACTGAAGCGCAGGCGAATGGATTCCTGCGAAGATTGATTGGGGAGAAACTTGCGGTAGCTCCGTCTTCGATCGAAGGATACGATCTCTATCTCTACCCGGCCGAAACGGCGCGAATTGTCGGCGCGCAGCGGGACATGTTCATGAGCGGCAGGATCGATAACCTTGCCATGTCGCACGCGGTGCTTTCCTCATTGATTGAAGCGGAAGACGGCAATCCTACGCTTGTTGCTGTGCTTTTTGATTCCGAAGAAATCGGCAGCACGACTTTGCAGGGCGCGCGGTCATGGTTTCTGCGGGATATTTTGCGCCGCATTACCTTGTGCTGTGGTAAGGGTGAGGAGGAGTTCCTGCGGGGTTTGGCATCGTCGTTTCTCATCTCGGGTGACGCGGCGCATGCGGTCCATCCCAATTACAGCGATAAGCATGATGAGCGTTTTTCACCACAGCTCAACAAAGGACCGGTTGTTAAAATGCATGGCGGAGGGAATTACACAACCACCGCAATAACGGGAGCGAGATTCATGAGCCTCTGCAGAAGCAGCAGCATACCGGTTCAGTGCTTTATCAACCGTTCCGATATGCCTACCGGCGGAACAATAGGTCCGGTGACCTCGGCACATCTGGGGATCCCTTCGGTGGACGTCGGGAATCCAATCTGGAGCATGCATAGCGCGCGTGAAACCGCCGGAGTGAAAGACCATGAGTACATGACCGCCGCTCTCCTGTCTTTCTTCAAGGATATTGGTACTCGTCACTGATGAACTGGAGGTAATTCCTGGCGATTGGATCACCAGGCTCAAGTTCGAGTACTGATTTGAAGTAGTCCGCTGCTTCGCTCACCTTCTTTTCCTTTAACGACAGGATCCCCAGGTTCGAAATGATCTTGACATTTTCAGGCTCCAGAGTGAGCGCTTGATTGAGGGTTGAACGGCACCTATTGAACTCGTTCAGCTCAAGAAGACATATTGCCAACTCGTTGAGCGTATCCGAATGCGCGGGACCGATTTCAAGCGCTTTTTCGAAAGCCTCTTTGCCTTCGCTGTACTCGGACAATCGCCTGTGGGCCCAGCCGAGCAGAAACCAGGCGTTCCATACGTCGGGATTGTGCTCGATAAAAATCTTGATTTTCTTGATGCCTTCACGCTCGTTACCAAGCCGGATGAAATCGTACGCCTCATTGAACAACACATCCAACTTTTCTTGTTCAGAGATCTCTGCAAGTGCCTTGGATACTACTTCTCTTTTTCGGCGATCACCGGTCAACGCAAGAAATGCCTCAAAGTGTTCTTTCGCTTTCGCGTAATTCTTCATTTTGAGGTAGAAATGTGCGGCGTTGAAGTGAACGTGCTCGTTCCCGGGTGCAACTGAAGCCGCCTTCTTATAAGCGTCAAAGGCCAGCTCGCGATATTCATCGGCGTACCTGCTTCGTCCTGCCTGCTCATAAATCTCGGCGTGTTCATCATATACAAGGGCAAGGTTGAGAAGGCTGTTGACATCTTCTCTGTTCAAGCTCACCAGGGCTTTAAAAATCTCTTCGGCCACGTCAAAGTCACGACTTTTGGCTTTGGCTATGCCGGATGCCGAGAGATCATCGATGATCGAAGGTTTCGCCGCCAGCACGAAACGGCGGTAGTATTCAGCGTGATCGTGTTCGGGAGCGTAGACGAGAATCTTCAGCATTGCAGCGATTATCATCTCCCAGGAAAGGTCCTTCGCGTCCCAGGTATTCTGACCAGGCAGCAACTCCACCGGGATCAGAATACTCGGGTCTACCGTAAAATCGCCGATTTGTTCCGTATGGCCTTCAGGGAGCGAAATGAAAACGATCGAATCCAGATTTCGTGACTCGCCGTCGTTGTTCATGAGGTCTCCGTTTTGCGGGCGGTGCTCATGTAATCGTTCAAGCGCAGCTTGTACTGCATCGAGACTTCCTTCTCGTGAAACTGGAACCCTGCCGATCCGATTCCCTTTCTTTCGGGAATTTCGTCAAACCGTATTATTTTCCCGCCTAACA
>JAFGHN010000078.1 GCA_016930115.1 Spirochaetales bacterium
CATCGGTATCGATGTCCCAAGGGTGTAAGCCAGGGTGATAAAAACCGCGCCGCCGTTCACCGCCTGGGTGACCGCAAGGCTGATCACCGACGCCATAATCGGTCCCACACAGGGAGTCCACACGAGCCCCAGGCTCAATCCAACAGGAAGACCGGGGAAAAAACCGTTGCCGGCCGGTCCTCCCGTCTTCCCGCGGCCTTTCGCCTTTTGTTGCTCCGTATTCCCAATCCTGCCTCCCCACCTGGCTATCCTTGCTGCAACACGCTCGAACACCGCGGCCAAACGAGGCACCAGCAATACGAGACCGAACAACGCGATAATGATAACCGCCACCATCCTGAGAGCGTCGGGGGAAATACCTGTTGTTTTCACAAGAGCCGACAGCGCCAGGGTAAAAGCGGTGAAACTGATTACAAACCCGGCGAGTATGCCATACGGCCTCGCCTTCCCGCCGCCCGCGGTTCCCGACAAAACCACCGGCAGAACCGGCAGAATGCACGGGGAAAGGATCGTCACAATTCCCGAGAGAAACGCGAAGGCGAGGAGTACTGCCATATCAGCCGGCCCCCGTACTTCCGATGTTTCTCAGAAGCATGTCGACACCGCCGCCGTTCCAGAGTGACATCACGCCGCCGCTTTCATCGATATGCACGTAGGTGTGTTGGCTGGTGACGGCATATCGCCTTTTCAACTCTCTTTCTTTGTCGTAATCGACGAGGATCACGGTGATATCACCCAATTCTTCCCGGCGGGAAGCTATGTCCGCGAGAGCGGTTCTGCATGTCGGGCACCAGGCCGCGTTGAAAAACAGTACCACCGGCCCTTTTTCTGCTGCCCTTTGGGCGTTTTCAAGGGTAGAAAAGGCGACTATGCCTCCGGAAGCGATCTCACCACCTGGTTCATCCTGAACCATTTCAACCTGGCGGTTCGTCGCGTCCGCCGGCGAGCCTTTCATCGAGCCCGTCGTTTCGTTCTCCTTTGGACCCGAAGAAAATCCTGAAACAACAACGATCAAGCCGAGAATTAGAATTATCGCAAGAATACTCAACTTCATTTCCGCTGCCTCCAGCGAAAATGTACTCATAAAAAGCCACAAAAGTATCACGGAAGTTATATATATGTATTCACGGTATATTTGTGCCCTTCGAAATTAACGGTCCCGATTTGACCGCCCGGTCGGTCGTTATCTATATTGACCCTGACGGGCCGCTCGCACAGTAATAAAAGGACGGCAGGGCAGAGGGAAGATGAAATATATCGGCGCGCATGTGAGTATCAGCGGCGGAGTTGAAAAAGCCCCCGGACGGGCGACGGAAATCGGTGCGAGGGCCCTTGGTATGTTCACGAAGAATCAACGCCAGTGGAAGGCGCCGCCGCTTACGGAAGAAACGGTCACAGCGTTCAAAACGGCCCTCAAGGAAGCGAACATCGGGCAGGACCACGTGGTCGTTCACGACACCTATCTGATAAACCTTGGAAATCCTGACGTCGAAAAACGCCGCCAATCCCTTGATGCCCTGATTGACGAGGCGAGAAGGGTTGAAGCACTGGGGCTCAGGTTACTCAACTTCCACCCGGGGAGCGGTCTGGGACAACTGGACGAACACGAAACCCTCGTGCTCATCGGCGAAGGGATGAAGGAAGTGCTCGCCGAAACCGGGACGGCGCTGCTCCTCATCGAAGGTACCGCCGGACAGGGCGCCCACGTCGGCTACACTTTCGAGCATCTGGCGGATCTCTTGGCGTACTCGGGCGACGGGGAACGCGTGGGGATCTGCCTCGATACCTGCCACCTCTTCGGCGCCGGGTTCGATCTGCGGACTCCTGAAGCCTACGAAGAGACAATCGCCCGTTTCGACGGCGTTGTGGGGCTTTCCCGCCTCAAGGCGATGCACCTGAACGATTCAAAGATCGAGCTGGGGAGCAGGAAGGACAGGCATGAAAAACTCGGGGAGGGTTACCTGGGCCTCGATACCTTCCGGCATATCATGACAGACAGGCGGCTTAACGGGTTGCCGTTTATTCTCGAAACACCCGATCCATCGGCATGGAAGGAAGAAATCCGGATGCTCTACGGGCTTGCGCGTTGACCGATGGACTCCTTTTCCCGCAATCCGATCATCGTTATACTCTCGCTTATCGGTCTTACTGTATGGTTGTCAAAAACACAGCGGTTGTAATACTCGGGGCGTCGGGCGATCTGGCGCAGCGCAAACTCATACCGGCACTCTCTGCCCTGTACGACGCCGGAGAGATCGACGATACCATCCGGATCATCGGTTCCGGCAGAACCGAATTGACCGACGAAGAATTTAGAGAGAAGTTCAACCTCACAGGCGGGTTTCGCAATCTTCTCTCCTACCACACCGGTATGGAGGGTTTGAGATCATACATCGAATCCGCCGGCGCCTTTGAGCACATCGTATTTTTTCTTGCCCTCCCGCCGAAAGTCTACGCGGACACCGCGGCAAGCCTGTATGAAGAAGGATTCAGAAAGAACGTCACCCTCATCATCGAGAAACCCTTCGGATATGACTATCAAAGCGCTCAAGAGCTCAACCGGCGTTTGAACGAGTATTTCGACGAGTCGCAGATTTTCAGGATCGATCATTACCTTGCCAAAGAGGCGGTGCAGAATATCCTTGTTTTCAGGTTCGCCAACTCGATTTTCTATCCCATCTGGAACGCAAACTATATCGAGTCGATACAGATAAACGCTTTTGAGCAGATCGGCGTCGAAGACAGGGGCGCGTATTTTGACGGTGCAGGCATGATCCGGGATATGGTGCAGAACCATCTCATGCAGATGATCTGTCTGCTCACCATGGAAGCGCCCGTGAGCCTCGACGCGGAGGACATCCGCACGCAGAAGATGAGCGTGCTCAAAGCACTAGAGGTGGAAGAGTGTTACCGCGCCCAGTACGAAGGATACCGGGATGAACCGGGTATCGCTTCCGACTCGCAAACCGAGACCTACGCCGAAATGAAGCTCAAGATCAACAACTTCAGATGGAACGGTATGCCGATCTATCTGCGGGCCGGGAAGGCCCTCCACAGAAAGGGTACCGAAATCGGTTTCAAGTTCAGGAGACTCCCCAAGCTGCTGTTCAACCGCGACGGCAGTGTGGAACCGAACACCATTATCTTCCAGATCCAGCCTTCGGAAGGCATCGTCGTTGATCTGTCGAGTAAAATCCCCGGAAACGAATCACGGATCACCAGGACAAACATGAAGTTCTGCTACAGCGATTCTTTTTCCGGGGAAATTCCCGAAGCGTATCAAAAGCTGCTTCTTGACGCGCTCAAGGGGAATCGAACGCTCTTTGTAAGCGCTGAAGAAGCCGAAATCTCCTGGAGAAAAATGGAGAAGGTCCTCGATAAAGGGGAGTTGACGATGTATCCCCGCGGGCGGATGCCGGTCTCCCGGTTTCAAATCGATTGGATTGACTTTGACAGATTCTGCCCGGTCTGCCCGTAACACGGAGAGGTTATGACGGATTTAAACGAATGGCTCAATACCAGCATGCCGAACACGGTAAAAAAGCTCGAAGACAGCATCGCCACGAAGTATCACGCGGAAACCGGTGATTACTTCGGCTTGAGCTGCTGCAACGAAGTAATCGAAGTCCTGGACGACCTGCTGGCAGTCATCTTCCCCGGGTGTTTCGGGAGGGAGAAAATACCGCCGGCGGAGATCACCTTTTATCTCCACGATCTGTTAAGACATATCTGCCGGAGATTGCTCAAACATCTCAACTCGGTTCTCGAGTACCAGAATCACCATGAAAACAGAGAACCGCAGGACAGCACGGAAAGGGCCGGACAGACGCTCATCCACTTCATAGAATCCCTGCCGGAAATCCGCGGCATGCTCCTCGAAGACATCCAGACCGCCCTCGGCGGTGATCCCGCCGCCTATTCGATAGATGAAATCGTCATGAGCTATCCGTTCGTCGATGCGGTAGCCACTCACCGGCTTGCCCACAATCTCTATTCCCAGAACGTCCCGATTATTCCCCGGATCATGTCAGAGAGGGCCCACTCACGTACCGGTATCGATATTCATCCGGGAGCGAGGATCCAGCCGGGCTTTTTCATAGATCACGGAACCGGGGTCGTCATCGGGGAAACCTGCACCATTGGAAGAAACGTAAAAATCTATCAGGGTGTTACACTGGGCGCGCGTTCGCCTTTCGATACCAGCGGGGCGCCGAGAACGGGGCAAAAACGCCATCCGGATATTGAAGACGACGTCATCATCTATGCAAATTCCACGATCCTGGGCGGAAAGACGGTAATCGGGAAGGGAGCGATCATCGGCGGCAACTGCTTCATCACCGAATCAATCCCTCCCGGATCGATCGTGAGGCGGGACGAGACCGGATAAGCCCCTGCCTGCGCCGGCGGCGCCATACACAGCCTGCAGACAAAAAGGCGGAACCGCTACCCTCAGGGTTTGCGGCTCCGCCTTGATAGATCCCGCCTATTCTAAAGCTGCTAATCTTCCGGCGAAAAGTCTTCTTTTCCCGCCCCGCACACCGGGCAAACCCAATCATCCGGAAGGTCGTCAAAAGAAGTTCCGGGATTTACACCGTTATCCGGGTCCCCTTCCTCGGGATCATAGATATACCCGCATATGTCGCATACGTACTTCGTCATGCTCCTCTCCTCTCGTTATTCTTGACTAGCGTCGGCCGCAACAGTCTGCCGTGCACCGAGCTCTCTGTCAAGCATATAAACTCCGTGAGGGCTGTCGCCGAGGAACTTGAGCTTCTGAAGTATTTCGTCGGCCGAAGCCTCTTCCTCAACCTGTTCGGTGATAAACCACTGGAGGAATGCCTCGGTGGCGTGGTCGTTTTTCTCGCGCGCCATATCAACGAGCTTGTCAATGCAGGAGGTAATGTGTTTCTCGTGTTCCAAGGTTGCTTCAAACGCCTCTTTCAACGATTTCCATGAAACCTGGGGCTTCTCCAGCGCAGGCAGAACCGCCTGGCCGCCCCTGTCATGGATGTAGTTGTAGAATTTCGTGGCGTGGACGATCTCTTCCTTCGCCTGTGTCTGAAACCACGATGCCGAGCCGTTCAGACCCTTGAACTTCATGTCCGAAGACATCGCCAGGTAGAGATAGGCGGAAGCTATTTCCTCTCTCATCTGTTCATTCAGAGCATCGAGCGTTTTCTTGTCCATAATTATCTCCTCGTTGTATTTTTCAGCAAAACCGGATACGGCCTTGCCGCGTCCGCTCCTCGAATATACAAAGGGAAGCTCAAAAAACAAAATCC
>JAFGHN010000342.1 GCA_016930115.1 Spirochaetales bacterium
GAGGAGTACATCGATGGCCCGGAGTACAGTCTCGATGCAATCGTCTACAGAGGCGATATGACCCTTTGCGGGATTGCCGACAGGCACATCTGTTTTCCTCCTTATTTTGTCGAGATGGGGCATACAATGCCGGCTGATGTGCGTGAAGAAGACCGGAAGCGGGTGATCGATCTGTTCTCTTCAGGGATACAGGCCCTCGGTATCGATAACGGGGCAGCGAAGGGCGACATCAAGCTTTCGCCGGACGGCCCGGTGATCGGTGAGATCGCCGCGCGTCTGTCCGGTGGTTACATGTCGGGCTGGACGTACCCGTATGCAAGCGGAATCCGCGTCACCGAAGCGGCAATGAGAATCGCGGTAGGACTACCGCCGGGGCCGCTTGAACCGGTGAAGTTCCACACCGCCGCGGAACGGGCGTTTATCTCGATACCGGGCATCGTTCAGTCGGTGGAACCTGAGCTTACGACGGATGACCGGATACGCGACATATTCTACAGGGTGAAGCCCGGAGACCCGGTAACCTTCCCGTCGAACAATGTGGAGAAGTGCGGCAACGTTATCGCCGTTGATAATGAGCGGCGGGGGGCAGTTTCGATCGCCGAGCAGGCGCGCAGGGAGATATTCTTGAGGCTCCGTCCCCTTGAAAACAGAACACGTGAGTTCCTCTTTGGTAGTTTGTGCGGTTGGGCGCCCTTTGCCTTTGCGCTGACTCATCCCGGCAATATCGACGCGTACCGGGAGATGCCGCCCGCGTTTTCCGGGCTGATGGAGGCGGCGAGCTCCCGAAAAGTGGCGGCGCTCCCCAATCTTGAGGACGAAACCGCGGCTGATTGGCACGGAGAAACCATTCGCGCCGCCTTCGATAAGGTGCTTAGCAAGACCGGATTCCAGGCGGTAGCTTGTGATGCAACTGAACCCGCTGAAAGCGCCGTGGGGCAGATTTTCTGGAAGGCATTTCTGAAAGGCGGGGTGCAGGGCGGCGTGTGGCTGCTCGAAAGCCTCGTCTCGCTCGAGTCCGAGCAAATCGAATCGGCAGAGGCAATGCTTTGGCTACACTGAGAGCGATTCTTTTCCTGCTGCTTCTGGCTGTTCGGTTGCCCGGCGAAGATTTACCGCTGATGCAGCTCGTCGAGGAGCTCAGGGCCGACTTCAGATGGGAACCTTACCGCAAAATCGGAACCCTCGCCCGCGGAGACACGAAAGTAACCTTCCGGCTGTCATCGGATTCACTGGTGATCAATCATGTTGAGGAAAAACGGGCGGGAAAGATCGAATTGAAAAATGGGGCGCTTTACGCAAGCGAGGCGGTCGCAGCATTTCTGAGGGAGCTCTTTACCACGACAATTGAAGGGCCCACGATAAGCTGGGTGGTAATTGACCCCGGTCACGGGGGAAAGGATCCGGGCACAAATCACAGCCACACCGTTGACGGAAATACGATACGGCTTGTTGAAAAAGAAATCGTCCTGTTCGTCTCGAAGGAGCTTCAAGCTTTGCTGGCAGCACGGTTTCCCGACAAGAACATCATCCTCACCCGGTCGGACGACACCTACCTTAAACTCGAGGAACGGGTTGAGATTGCTAACCGCATCGAACTCGAATCGGAGTTCGAATCCATCGTCTTCATTTCGGTCCATGCGAACGCTTCGCTCAATCCCGCCACGTACGGGTACGAGGTGTGGTATCTCCCCCCCGAATACGGCAGGGGAAATCTTCTTGCCGAAAATCTCGCCGGAATCGAGACCGAAGAGTTGAGGCAGATACTCAACACGATGAAGGATGAGGAGTTCACCGTTGAGAGTGTTCTTCTTGCGCGGAGCATTCTGAACGGGTTCGATTCTACAATCGGAGGCTTGAGCAAGAATCTCGGCCTGAAAGAGGAAAGCTGGTTTGTGGTACGAAACGCCAAAATGCCGTCGGTCCTTGTGGAGCTTGGTTTTGTGACAAACGTCGCAGAAGCGCGGCTGATGGCGGATACTGCTCACTTGCGAAAAATGGCGGTGGGACTCTATAATGGCGTCACCGCATTTATCGAGGGATTTGAAGGCAGCAATCTCCCCTGAGAACCCTCTTCGTTTCTTGAGGTGTCGCTTGAATATACGAACCCGCAACTTGATTATCTGGTCTTCAATCTTGACGGCATCATTTCTTCTTTCGCTGGTGATCTTTCTTGCCCGGCCGGACCGAACCGACAGATACATATTGTTTTTCCCCTCCGAAGTTTCCGATGAGTGGATAGGAGAGGCGAGGGATATCCATCACACCCCGGATAGGGAACAATCGGTTCTCGCGGTGCTGAAGGAACTCACCCTTGGGCCGATGAGCCTGCGGCTTGAACCTGCGCTGCCCAAGGGAACGGGGGTGCGTTCGGTACTCCTTCGCGAAAAGACCCTCTATATCGATTTCACCGCGCACCTCGCCGTTTCGTACCAGACCCTTGATATCTCTTTTTCCGAAATGCTCGAAGGCGTCAGAAGGAGCGTTTTCTTCAATTTCCCCGCGGTGGAAGAGCTCGTCATCTATGTCGAAGGCTCTCATGCAGGTCAATACCAGAAGGCATGATCATGTCCGTGCTTACGTTTTTTTCTCGTGCCCATCATGAACTAGCAAAAAAAATAAAATCGCCGTTGACAAAACGGAAAGACTCACTATAATTTTATGCAAAGACGGTAATTACCTTAGAAAGGAGCTGTGGATGAAACGGTTCAGCCTTATATTGCTCGGTTTGCTTTTTGTGTTGAGTATTCCTGCTTTTGCGGATACATCAGTACTGCTTGATTTCTCCATGCTGGCGCCCGATACCGATTTCGGTGAAAACGAGGCGACACTGGTGGATTTTTCCCAGCAGGCGGGAACCGGTTTTACTGATGAGGAAAGGGGTGCGATGAAAACCTCACTTGCCGTCGAGAACTGGGAAGTGGTGTTGGCTTCCTCCTCGAGGTCGGTGAGTAACATGACGAAATCGATGACAAAAGCGGTTACGGTCAACGAAGACGCCACTTATTTCGCCGGTGAAACGGTTCTGGGCGTGCGCATTCATTTCCCCGTAGATCCTTTCAATTCGTATGCGATTGTAAAACCGCCCTTTGAGATCCCCGCGTACATGAGGCGGACGGTACTTCAAGGAGACGGAACGTTGGCCGAGGATGAGGAAGATATGAAGGGCTCCAAGTTCGACGGTTACGGGGTCGTCAAGAACGTCGGCGTCGTGAAATCGATTTCAGTCAACGTGTACGGCAGCAATTTCCCCAACGGCTTTGGTCTGATTTTGAAGGATCAAAACAACAGGGAACAACAGATCTTCATGAGCTACCTCAACTTTGACGGCTGGCGGGAGCTGACCTGGAATAATCCGAATTACATAGACGAAGTCCGTGACCGCGAAATCAAGAAGTACCCCCTCTATCCGCGGTCCGA
>JAFGHN010000079.1 GCA_016930115.1 Spirochaetales bacterium
AAACCTCCTCCTGTCGGGTGTTCATGAATAATTACTCACTGATTGTGCATATTGATTCAAATTCAACAGAAATCGGATCAGTACCTAGCCTTTACAATTAATAGAAATATCTGTAGGAATAGACTGACTCCAACGGCAGCCAACACGCCCGCCCGGAGTCTACACAATAAAAGGAGTCACAGTAAATGGACGTGGATGTGAAAAACCTGCATCCCCTGGAAGTACGCGTACTCAAGTACCTCCAGCCCGGTATGTCCGTCTCATCGGATGATCTGGTGAAGGCGCTGGGGATGAATGTCGGACAGTGCAACCAGGCGCTGAGCTGGCTTGTCGCCAAGCAACTAACGGTGGAAGACCGCAGGGACAATCACATCTTTTTTGAGCTCACCGAGACGGGTGCGGGGTATGCAGAAATCGGAACTCCCGCGGAGCGCATGTATCATCTCGTCCGGTCGGAAACAGGGCTGACGCTGCCGGAGATAGCTTCGAGGCTCGATCTTGAGAACAGCGACACGGGTTCGGCTTTCGGGATGCTTTCCAAGCTCGGGTATCTGCAGATGGGTCCCGACAAGACGATCGAGGCGAAGAGGAGCGATGTGCCGGATGTTATCACGGTGACGAAGGGGCTGCTGGAAAAAGCAAGAAAGAAAGGGCTGCTCGATCAGGATGACCTGGACGCAGAAGAAGTGGAAAATATCACCCGGGTCAGCCGGAAACGCGGCGCCGGCAACTCGGCTTTCAGGATGGTCGAGCGGGAAGCAGTCTACTACGTGCTCTCACCGTCTGGGGCCAAGGCCCGCGAGGAAGTGCTTGCCCTGAATCTCACCGGTGACGAGATCGGCGCTCTTACGCCGGAGCAACTTGCAACGGGAGCGTGGAAGGACAAGCAATTCAGGAGCTACAACATTCACGTTCCGCCCAAACGCGTCTTGCCCGGCCGGAAGAATCCTTACTGCCAGTATCTGGAAACGGTGAAAGACAAGCTGGTGTCCCTTGGGTTCGAGGAGTTTGACGGGCCGCTCGTTGAGACCGAGTTCTGGAATGCGGACGCCCTGTTTATGCCGCAATTTCATTCGGCCCGCGACATCCATGACGTCTATTATCTGGCCGAGCCGACCCACGCGAAAGAAATAGAGCAGCCCTGGCTCGACCGGGTGGCGAGTGCGCATGAGAACGGCGCCGAGAGCGGAAGTAAGGGTTGGGGGTACGCATTCGACCGCGACTTCACCAGACGGCTCGTGCTGCGGAGCCAGGGGACGGTTCTCTCTGCAAAGCAGCTGCCCAAGGCGAAAGTTCCGGGCAAGTATTTCGGCATCGTACGCTGCTTCAGGTACGATCAGGTCGACGCGACCCACGGCGCCGATTTCTATCAGACTGAAGGGATTGTGCTTTCCGAGGAAGTGAATCTGCGGACGCTCCTGGGTTTGCTCGAGCTCTTTGCCGTTGAGGTGGCCGGTGCCACCGATTTCAAGTTCGCTCCTGCTTATTTCCCGTTTACCGAGCCCTCTATAGAAGTGCACATCAAACACCCGGTGTTGGGTTGGTTCGAGCTTGGCGGAAGCGGAATCTTCCGTCCCGAGGTGACCAAGCCGCTGGGCGTCGATGTTCCGGTCCTCGCGTGGGGTCTCGGTATCGATAGGATGGCTATGATGCAACTTGAGATAGACGATATGAGGGAGCTTTTCAGCAAAGACCTTGAAAAGGTCAGACTGAGGAAGAGGAGTTAGCGTATGCCCAAGATTGAAGTGTACAGGCATACCCTCTTCTCGTTCATCGGAAAGGCGCTTGATATGGCTGCGCTTGAAGAGCTCCTGCCCGCGGCGAAGGCCGAGCTGGATGGTTATGACGAGACCGAGGGAATCCTCAAGATCGAGCTGAACGATACAAACCGGCCGGACCTCTGGTCCACCGCCGGGTTGGGGAGACAGCTCAGGGTATTCACCGGCGGCCAAAGACCGGAGTACGCTTTTTTTTCGGAAGAAGACAGGACTCTGGAATCGGGCGGCCGGTTTATTGAAGTGGATCCTGAGCTAAAAGATATAAGGCCCTATGTAGCCGCTTTTGCGGTGACCGGCAAGGCAATTGGTGAGCCGGCCTTGAAGGACATCATCCAGACTCAGGAAAAACTGTGCTGGAACTTCGGCCAGAAGCGTTCCTCCATCGCCATGGGTGTATACCGGAGCGGCCTTATCACTTACCCGGTCCGATATATTGCGGCGGATCCTGATGCCACAACGTTCATACCGTTGCAGATGACCGAAGAGCTGTCGCTTGCCGAGATACTCGAGAAACATCCGAAAGGTCAGGATTTCGGCCATATCGTCAAGAAATACGACAGGTATCCCTTCCTGACCGACGCGAACGGCGAGGTCTTAAGTTTTCCACCGATCATCAATTCCAATACGCTGGGGGCGGTCGAAGTCGGAGACACCGATTTGTTTATCGAAATGACGGGTACCGATCTGCGGACGCTGCTATTGGCGGTCTCCATCGTCGCGTGCGATATGTCGGACTACGGTTTTACCATACTTCCGGTCAAAACGATCTATCCCTATAATACTGCCTTCGGGCGCGAGCTTACCTCGCCGTACTACTTTCAAGGGTCCTGCTCGGCGACTGTTACCCAGATCAACCGGATGCTGGGGGCCGAATTCACCGCGCGGGAAGCGGCGGGTTACGCGGCAAGGATGGGGCTGGATGCCAGGGCCGCCGGAGATACCGTGAGTGCGGCTGTACCGTATTACCGGAACGATTTTCTGCATCCCGTCGATCTCATCGAGGACGTGATGATCGGCAAGGGTACGAATCTGTTCGAGCCGGTACTGCCGAAAGACTTCACCGCCGGAAGGCTGTCGGCGGTAGAAGTCTTCGCGAGGTCCGTCAAAGATATCATGATCGGCCTCGGATACCAGGAGATGGTGTACAATTATCTCGGGTCGGCCAGGGATTTCATAGAAAAAATGGGTATAGACGAGAGCGCTGTGGTGAGGATTGCCAATCCGATGACCGAAAACTACGAATACGTGAGGAACTCCATCCTCCCGTGTCTGCTTGGCACCGAGAGCGTTTCCGCCAACGCGGTCTATCCTCACAAGATCTTTGAAGTTGGCAAAGTGGTCTATCACGACCCGGCGGACAATCAGGGCTCGGTCACCAGGAATTGGCTTGGATTTCTCGACGGAGACAGCGACTCGAATTTCAATGATTTGCTTTCCGTGGTCTCCGCTCTCTTTTTCTACCTTTCGAAGGAATACTCACTCCTGGAAAGTGATGATCCGCGTTTTATTCGGGGAAGATGCGCCGATATCGAGTACATGGGGCGAAAAGTCGGTTTGTTTGGAGAAATTCATCCCCAGGTGCTCCAAAACTGGAGCGTCACGGTGCCCTGTACCGCCTGCGAAATCGACCTCGATGCTCTTGAGGAGGAATGATCGAGGAATAACCTGCCTGCGAAAGGAGCGCGCAATGGATGTAAAAGTACAAGTCGTCCAACTCAGATGGGAGGAAGGCTGCAACATCATCGTCGGCCAATCCCACTTCATCAAGACCGTTGAAGATATTCCCGAGATCGCCGTCTCCACGGTACCGGGTATCGAATACGGCCTTGCTTTTTGCGAGGCTTCAGGGCCGTGCCTGATCCGTACCGAGGGCAACGACGAGGAACTCGTGCGCCAGGCATGCGAGTGTGCGAATGCCGTCGGCGCCGGGCATACCTTTTATCTGATCATTCGGAAAGCTTTCCCGATTAACCTGCTCAACCAGATAAAAGCATGCCAGGAAGTTGCATCCATCTTTGCGGCCACGGCAAATCCACTCCAGATTGTTGTCGCTCAAACCGATCAGGGCAGAGGTATCATTGGCGTTATAGACGGCAGCTCTCCCACCGGTATTGAAGGACAGGCCCAGAAACGTGAACGTAAGGATTTGCTCAGAAATTTCGGATACAAATTCGGGTAGCGCGCGCTTGTTGATAAAAGACGCCTCTATGATATAGTTAAAAGCGAGAGAATTGGAAAATGAAAAAAATTCTCGTAATTGACGAATCTCCGCTTTTTCTCGATTACATCACCAAGAAGCTCCTGGAGAACGGTTTTGATGTCGTCCAGGGGAAAAACGGCCTTGACGGTTCAGTAAAGATGCGCAGCGAACTGCCGGATCTCATCGTCATGGATTATTATCTCTCCCGCAAGAGCAGCATCGAGGTTCTCAAGGAAAAGAAGGAAAACCCCAACGTTTCTTCGATTCCGCTGATCATGCTTGCCAGCAAGCTCGACAGGGCCCAGGTAGTTCAGTCGGCGCAGTTCGGCGCAAAGAGGTTTTTTACAAAGCCCGTGCGGATAGACGGGCTGCTCCATGCCATCTCCGAGTTATTGAACGTGGATGTCGAGATAGACACAACTCCCTGTATCATCGAGGCGCATCTGAACGATGAGATTCTCTTTATCGAGTTGGCGAGGGGGCTCAACCTGGAGAAAATAGAATTGCTGAAGTACAAGATCGCCGAGTTGCTCGATCTGTACGACATAAAGATGCCCCGTGTCCTTCTGATGATGTCCGATATCGAGCTCGGCGAAGATGATGCGGACAAGTTCAAGACCCTGCTCGATACGATTATCGAACATTCCGGCGCCCATGGAAAGCGGATGAAGATTCTCACCACATCGGATTTCGTACGCAGCTACATCGGATCGAATCCGCAATACAGCACTTTGGGGGTAAGCGACAACCTCACCCAGGCGATGACCGACCTCGTCGGTTTGCGACTTGATGACGCTGACCGCGATGAAGTTGTGAGCAGACAACTTCTCTCCACCTCGGCCCCCAAGAAGGAAAAGACTGAAACCTTCCAGCTCAGGTTTGATGCGGAACTGGTCGGCGAGAGGGAGACAGGAAGCAAAGGCAAGAAAGCCGTGGCCGTTGCCGTCGTCGACGACGATGTGATCATCCAGCAACTTGTAAAGACGGTGTATCAGAAGGCCGGATGGGACATAACGGCCTATAACAATGGCAAGGAATTCGTTGACGATCTTCCGGGCCGGAGTTTCGATCTGGTATATCTTGATCTTATGATGCCCGAAATGGACGGCTACAAAGTACTTGAGTACCTCAACGCAAAAAAAATCAAGCTTTCGATCATTGTTCTTTCCGCACTTACCCAACAGGAGGCGGTTGTCCGGGCGATGAAATTGGGTGTTCACAGCTATCTGGGCAAGCCGTTCAAGCCGGAAATGCTCATCAGAAAAACGGCCGAGCTGTTAAGCGCCAACTTTTAACGGACGGTAACCCTATGGAAGAGCCGGGTGGCGGTATTTTCAGCCTGATATTCGAGAAATCGCCGATGGGGATGGTTATTCTCGACAAATCCGGGGAAATCATCCACGCGAATAGGGCTTTTCAGGAGCTGCTGGACCGGACAGGGGAGAACGATATCGGGTTCGATTCGCTGATTCATGGGTTGATCGAGAGGGGCGAAACCTCATGCTCAACCGAATTTACGTTTTCAGCGAACGGATCTACCGGGTGGATAAACATAAGCTGCTATGCCGTCCAACGTACCGGGGCCGACGGCTTTTTTGTCGGTGTTGTGGAAGACATAACCGGCAGGAAAAGCACTGAGGCGGGTCTCCTTTCGGCGAAACGGGAGGCGGAGCGCGCCACTCAGACAAAGTCGGACTTTCTCGCCAACATGAGCCATGAAATTCGCACTCCTCTTCATACCATAACCGGGATGACTGAGTTGTTGCGCGGAACAAAGCTCGACGCCGAGCAGGTTGAATACGCCGAGCAGATAGGTTTTTCCGCGGACGTGCTCTTGAGCCTCATAAACGATATCCTTGATTTTTCGAAAATCGAGGCGGGCAGGCTCGTCCTCGAAAGGATCGAGTTCGATATACACAGAACCGTAGAGGACGCGGTTGACCTGGTCGCCCTCGAAGCCCACCGGAAGGGATTGGAAGTATTGCTCGAAATAGCTCATAACGTGCCGCGCTATCTCAAAGGGGACCCGGTGCGCGTACGGCAGATCATCGTGAATCTCTTCAACAATGCCATCAAGTTCACCAGCAAGGGCGAGATCGGTATCAAGCTTGAAACAGTGTATGCGGATGAGGCGGACGCAGAGCTTCGAATAACCGTGCGTGACACCGGAATCGGTATTCCCGCGGAAAAGATAGACCGGCTGTTCAAGGTGTTTTCGCAGGTTGATTCTTCGACAACAAGAAAATACGGCGGAAGCGGCCTGGGGCTTTCTATCTGCAAGAACCTGGTGCAAATGATGAACGGCACCATCGGTGTCGAGAGCACCGAAGGGAAAGGATCGCTTTTCTGGCTTGTTGTCCCGTTCGAGATCGCGGTACGGGAGAAAATGCGCATCGATTTCCCCGATCCCTTCCCAGACCTCGCCAGCGCCCTGGTGGTTGATGATAACGCAGGCGCACGGTCGATCCTCCGGTCATATTTGAAAGACTGGGGGGTATCCGCTGACGGAGCAGCGAACGGAGAGGCCGCGCTTGTGGCGCTCAGAAACGCCGCCCGATTGGGACAGCCTTACGGTATCTGTCTCATCGATCAGTTCATGCCCGGTATCGACGGGTGGCACCTTGCGAGCGAGATTACTTCCGATGGTTCTTTGGGCGATACACGTTTGTTCCTCATGAGTCCGCGCGGACAGTCCGGTGACGAAGCGAAGATGAAGCTCCTGAACTGGTTTGACGGCTATATTCAAAAACCCCTCAAGAAGGACGATTTTTTTGACGTTCTCTCCCGCTCTCTGGTTGGTGCTGAAGAACTTGAACCGCTTGAAGAGACCGGCGCTGAAGGCGGGGCGAGCTCGAGCTTTTCGCGTCCCAAGCGACCTGTCCTTGTCGCCGAGGACCACGAGGTCAATCAGCGGCTGTTCAGGGCCATTCTGGAAACCCTCGGTATTCCCGTGGTGGTCGCTTCCAACGGTATTGAGGCGGTGCAACTTGCGAAGGAAGGTACCGACCTTATTTTTATGGACGTCCAGATGCCCGAAATGAACGGCTATGAAGCAACAAGGGAAATCAGGTCTCTTGGGATCGATGTGCCGATCATTGCGGTGACCGCCAGCGCGCTCAAGGGCGAGCGGGAGCAGGCGTTGAAAATGGGAATGACAGATTTTTTGACCAAACCTTTCAAGCGCCAGGACTTGATTCCTGTTCTGCAGAAATGGCTTTCGGTTACCGGCGTGTCTGATACCGCTGACGCAGTAGCCGGCCCGGGTGGGGAACCGGCCGACGTGCGCCGTGACGCGAAGGCGGAGGCTGTTCCGCCGGGGGTGTCTGAAAAAGAGATTTTCGATTTTGAAGAAGCGGTGGATACGTTTCTT
>JAFGHN010000080.1 GCA_016930115.1 Spirochaetales bacterium
CGCTGTCTCTCGCCCTTGCTCAGGTTGATAGCCTCCTGCCGCTCACCTTTTGAAACGTTGATTCTCGACTCCTTGTCGCCTTCGCTCGAGAGGATCTCCGCCCGTTTCTCCCGCTCCGCCCTCATCTGCTGCTTCATCGCCTCTTCAATAGTGTCCGTTGGGGAGATATCCTTGATCTCGTACCTCGTCACCTTGATGCCCCAGGGATCCGAGGCCTCGTCGACGGCTCTGACAATCGCGTCGTTGAGATCGTCACGTTCCGAGAAACTCCGGTCCAAGTCAAGCTTACCGATCTCGGAACGCATCGTTGTTTTTGCCAGTTGGGCCGTTGCGTACTTGTAGTTGTCAATGCCGTAACTCGCCTTCACAGGATCCACCACCTTGAGATAGAGAATCCCGTCGACGGTCACCTGTACATTGTCGCTGGTGATGCAAACTTGCGGTTCAACATCAAACACCTCTTCCTTGAGAAGGTTCTTGTAGGCAACCCGCTGCACAAAAGGAATGACCAGGTGGAACCCGGAGCCGAGGGTCTTCTGGTACTTGCCGAATCGCTCGATTAGCCACGCTTCCTGTTCCGGCACAATCCTGATCAACCTGAAGAAGATGATCAGAAAAACCACCGCGAGAACGTACGCCAATATAACACCGCTACCCATACCTTCTCCTTCCCGCACTTCTTACCGTGCGGACGTCTCAGCCGCTTTTGTCGTTTTCATCCTCATAGACAGGCTCGATTAACGACTTTGATACGATGAGGGTGAGACCATCCTGTTTGAGGACGGTGACGGTCTCACCCTTTTCCAGCGTTTCAGTATAGCTTGCGGCTTTCCAGCTCGTGCCTTCAAAATGCACCCTGCCCGGGGCCTCCGGTGTGATACGTTCAATCACCTCGGCGGTTCTTCCGGACGCCTGATCACCGCTACCAATCAATGTCGTGCCCCGGAACACCTTTGACAGGTATCTCCTCAAGAAAGCGAGGGACAGGCTCGATGTTCCAAGCCAGAGGAGTACCTGCCAGACGACGCTCGATCGTAAGCCTGGAACAATCGCGGTAAGAAGCGAGGTGATCAAGGCGCCGGCCCCGAAAAAACTGATGACGAGTCCCGGGATCGCGAACTCCAGACCGATGAAAAGGAGCCCCAAAAACGCCCAGACGAAAACCGGATTGAAAATGAACATACAGTCCTCTTACGACTGATCAGTAAACAAAGCTTAGAACCGACCCACGGAGGTGTCAAGCAAATCAACCTATAGAACTATACAGCCGGAACCGTTGAATATTCGCCCTCGGCGCGTATCGATCTAGCTGCCGCTTCTTTCGGCATCGTATTTTCGGATCTTTTCTTTCACCTTCTCTTCAGCTTCGGCCCATATTTCCTGTATCACGTCATCGAAAAAGTAAAAGACGCGGTCTTCGAAATCCGTATTCTTAAGCCGGTTCCAAAACCTGCCGGCAAACTCTTCCTGGTCCTTGCCGTAGATGTGGAAAGAATCGGCCTGCCAGTTAAGCCTGCCCAGGATGACGGAGCCGTCAAGCCGTTTCTCGAGCCGGTCCGCAATCAGGAGCCGGGTGAAGTGAGTGAGCCCGAACATATTCATGAAATTCGCTCCCCAGGCGTCGTTACTCCTGAATCTCACGTTGGTTGAAAGCACCCAGGTTTCCTCATCCTTCAGCAGACGGTACCAGATAGACTGCAGGCACGGCGGATCGTAGACTTCGAAATCCAGGAACGGCATCCAGGTGATCATCTGGGCCTGGCGGGTGTAAGGCTGTTTCGACAGTTTCTCAACCACTTTCTCGATCTGATTCACACCCGTCCCGGGTGCGCCGCGACGGCCGGGGTTATTCCGGTCTCCCGATTCCTTCCAGGTTCCCCAATCGGCGAGCCGCTCATGGTAGGTGTATTCCCATCGGGTATCGTTCTTATCGTCCATGTTTTTCACCCAATGGTCTTTCCCGCCGGTAAGCTCGATAACGTATTCCCTGAGATCTTCTATGCCGCCCGGGAAAGCTTTATGGATCATCGGATCGGCCCAGGGGTCCTTGACCGTGATATTCATCGAAGCGTCGATAGAGGGGGGATCATCCTCTTTATCGTACTGGGTCTTCATACGAATGCCGTTTTCGTAGAGTGAGATGAGCGCGCGCTCGTATGCCTGTGCGATAGTATCGCCTTCTACGTGGAGCACCGGAATATCTTTCATCATGACTCCTCAAAATGAGGATGTCGCTTCCCTCTCCGCTCGTCAAGAGTATGTGCCCCGGCAACGTCCCGGGAAAATTGCCTGCCGAAAGTTCGTTGACATTCCGGCGGCTGTTCACAATAATGCGCAATATCGGAACGGAGGATTATGATGGTCAGAGTGAAAATTGTCGGCGCAGGTGGATACGGCGGAGTCGGCGCGGTAGAGATTCTTTCAAGGCATCCTGAAGCTCAAATCGTCTCCCTCATCGATCTGGTGGATACCGGAAAAAAAATATCGGAGCTCTATCCTCACCTCGAGGGTACCTGTGATTTGATGATTACCCACCCCGATAACGACCAGACCGACGCGGATGTAGTGTTCTTTTCCACGCCTGATCGCGTCGGGATGAAGGAGGCCCCTTCGTATTACAGGAAGGGTTACAAGATCGTCGATTACTCCGGAGACTTTCGCTTTGATACCGCAGACGCATACGCAGAATATGCGTCCCGGATAAATCTCGATACCAAACACCTCTCCCCGGAATTGCTCAAGCAGTGTGCTTACGGTGTTGCCGAGCTTCACAGAAAGGACATTGCGAAGGCGAAAATCGTGGGAAATCCCGGCTGTTTTGCCGTCAGCGCGCTTTTAGGCGCAGCGCCGGTCGTAAAAGCCGGCTTGATCGACCTCGAGACGCTTATCTTCGACGCGAAAACGGGGGTATCCGGCGCCGGGAAAAAGCCCAACCCTCAGTTCCATTTTCCCCACAGGTATGACGAGATGAATGCCTACAAGATGTGCAAACACCAGCACGTCATGGAAGTTGAAAGGGAGCTCGGTCTTCTTGCCAACAGAGAGATAAAAATCACCTTCAACACGCAGGTCATCCCGGTCGTCCGCGGCATTATGACCTCCATATACGCAAAGACCGCACCCGGCGTTTCCTATAAAGATGTTCTCGCCGCCTACCGTGATGCGTACGCCAACGAGCCTTTCCTCACGGTGATAGACGATACCGGCACGGCGGGCAACCGTCATGTTCGCGGGACAAACCGGTGCGTTGTATGGGTTAATGTCGATGCCAGAACGGGTACAATGGTAGTGATGTCTCATATCGACAACCTGCTGAAAGGTCAGGCGGGAAGCGCCGTTCAGAACATGAACATCCTCTTTGGACTCGAAGAGACCGCCGGGCTCAATACACCCGGTATGTATCCTTGAAACACCTGACGATCATTCGCCACGGGAGAGCACAACAGCAAAGCCAAGACGAAAGCGATATTGAACGTCCTTTGACAGAAGATGGCGTGTCGGCGTCGTGCCGTTTAGGCGAGCTGCTGGCGGCGCGACACTGCGTTCCCGACATTGTGTTGACAAGCGAAGCGGTTCGCGCCCGGCAAACCGCGGAAAACGTCTGTAAAGCCGCGGGAGTTGGAAATGAAAAAATCTTCGCTGTGGCCGCGTTCTATGAAAACGACCTTAACGACATAGCCGCCGTGCTGCAGGACATTTCCAGCAATTATGACCACGTCTTCGTGGTCGGCCACAACCCTTCGCTCACGGAACTGGTAAACGCGCTGTGTGGACCCGTGATTGAGACTATGAAAACAGCGAGCGCCGCCGGAGTGGAGCTCCACATAACATCATGGCAGGAGGTCGTCTCAGGAGATGCGACCCTTGGATTCTATATCGCCGGGTGAAGTTAGCCCGCGGAAAAAACCGGGCTGTCTTAGTATCATGCGCGCCGCCATGTGCGCGGCTTCCACAGCTGCCGTTCTTCTTGCTCTATCCCTGACAACCGGTTGTATCGGTTTTTCGTCGTACGTTGCCGAGCCGGCCCTCCAACCGCCTTTGCTCACGAAAATTCCGCCCCCGGAAAACCCGCCGGAGCAGCTTCCGCCTGATTACACGAACCTCCTCGAAGCGGAAAAAACCGCGGTTTTGATCTACTACAAACTGAACAGGGGTGTTGTAAATATCACTTCCGTAAGCGTCGCCTACAGCTTCTTCTTCCAGCCGTACCCGCAAAGCGGCGCCGGATCCGGCGCGATCATCGATACAAACGGTACGGTGCTTACCAACTATCACGTCGTAAAGGGCGCCCAACAGCTTGC
>JAFGHN010000081.1 GCA_016930115.1 Spirochaetales bacterium
GCGACGACCGGAGGCGCGGCGCGTACCGCAGGCGAAGCCGAGGAACGCGCCATTGGTCGAGCCCACAGGGGCGAGACTCGTCGCCAGGTTTTTTTTATGCCCAGGCGACAGTATCTTGCGATGCCGACTATTCTTCCTGGAGATCCTTCAGGGTTCGTCGCCGGCGTGAAGAAAAGGACTCACGGGGTGCTTGTGGGCGTTCATCATCGTAGCCACCCGCTGCAGTGAGGAGAGAATCTGGGTCTGCTCCCAAGGTTTGAGCTTGCGGAAAGCTTCAAGGAAATCCTCCTGCAAGATTGACGGATTATCTTCGACTATCTTGCGACCCTGGTCGGTGGCTCGAAGGAGAATCTGGCGCCTATCCGATTTGCTGCGGCGGCGTTCTATCTGACCATGTGATTCGAGACGGTCAACGATACTGGTAATAGTCGCCTGACTTAGACTTACACGTTCAGCCAGTTTGCCCATAGGAAGCTCGCCGGCATCTACAACTTCCTTGAGCACAAGGAGTTGTGGTACCGTCATGCCAACTCGTTTGACCAGTTGTTTGGAGTAGAGGTCAATCTCGCGGGTAATCTGTCGAAGAGTCGAAAGTACAAGCTGACTGATTGCGGTAGCTGATTGGTCGGCCATCGGTTCACTGTAACATAAACCAGCACGTCGGAACACTTATGTAGCCATCCGCAGGTCAGCGCTTCTTCTGTGCGATATTCCCTAGAGCCTGCGTCACTCTGTCGAGGAATATTGCCAGGATGACGATCGCTATCCCGCCTTCAAATCCCAAATCTATGCGCAGCTGTGTGATACCTCTCAGCACTTCGTTCCCGAGCCCACCGGCTCCGATCATTCCGGCGATTACGACCATCGAGAGAGCGAGCATGATTGTCTGATTCACGCCCGCCATGATTGTTGCCAAGGCAACAGGGAGTTCGGCTTTGAAGAGGATCTGCCGGCTTGTAGATCCAAATGACCGCGCCGCTTCTTTGATCTCTTTCGGAACCTGGCGAATCCCCAGATTGGTGAGACGGACCGCCGGCGGCAGCGAGAAGATAAGGGTTGCGACGACACCGGGCACCGGACCGAGACGGAAAAAGAGAACCGCCGGGATTAGGTAAACGAAGGCAGGCAAGGTCTGCATGAAGTCGAGTACGGGACGCACGACGTTCCAAACTACATTCTTCTTGGATGCCCAAATACCGACAGGAATACCGATAAGCAGTGCAATTATTACGGATGCAATGACCAGCCCGAGGGTGCTCATGGTGAGGGTCCAAAGCCCCATATACCAAATAATAAAAAAGCCGAGGGCGGTAAATATGGCCACACCACGACCGGCAACCCACCACGCGAGCGCTGTCAGCGCGATGGCCATGACAAACCACGGCGGGAAATTGAGGGCAGCTGTAGTCCCGTCGAGTAACGCCGATATTGCAGTCGATATACCTTTGAAGAACCAGCTCATATTATCGACAAGCCAATCGATCACGCTCTCAAAAGCGCCGCCTATGTTAACAATTTCCCTGAAATTCATGTTATTCATCCTCGCGACTATGGTCAGAACCGTTTATCTCGCGTAGCTGGACCGGCACCGCCGAATTATCGCTTGATTTGCTTACCTCGGCGATGATAGCTGCCCGGCTTACGGCTCCGTGAAAAACGCCCTCCTCGTCAACGATGGCGATAGGATAGTTGGTTTTGATGGCCGCGGTGAGGAGGTCCGAGATCGATGTGGTAGCTAGTGTCGTATACACGTTGTCATGAAGAATGGTGGCGATGTTTTCTTTGCCGGCGCCCTGGCGTTCCGCCTTGCGTAAACTCACGGCGTCATCAATCGTAATCAACCCCTTCAGAACCCGGCTTGCGTCGGTGACGAACACCGTTGAGTAGTTGTTACGCTCCATGACGCGGATGGCCGCCTCTACACCGTCACGGGGGTAGATGATACTTGGTACGTGACCGCCTGCCGAACCGGCGGTGATTACCTTTGTGCGGTCGACGTTCTGCACAAATGCCTTTACATATTCGTCAGCCGGCCTTGAGAGTATCTCTTCAGGCGTCCCGATCTGCCGTACCCGCCCGTCAGGCCCCAAGATGGCAATACGGTCACCGAGCTTCAGCGCCTCATCAAGATCATGAGTGATAAAGACCACGGTCTTGTGCATCTTTGCCTGGAGCTCGAGCAACTCGTCCTGTAATTGAGTCCGAATAAGCGGATCCAGCGCGCTGAAGGCTTCGTCCATGAGAAGAATTTCCGGGTCATTCGCCAAGGCCCTCGCAAGACCGACTCGCTGTTGCATGCCGCCGGAAAGCTCCGAGGTGCGGCTTTCTTCATAGCCGTCCAATCCTACCAGTTCGATTGCGCGCTGCGCTTTCTCGCGCCGTTGACTTTTCTCCATGCCGCTGATCTCCAGGCCGAATTCCACGTTGCCAAGAACGTTCCGGTGTGGTAACAGACCAAAATGCTGGAACACCATGGACATCTTGTATCTGCGAAGCTCCCGCAGGCGCTCAGCGTCCATTGTCGCGACGTTTTCACCGTCTACCAAAATGTCCCCCTGGGTGGGGGGTATCAGCCGGTTCAGGCAGCGAATAAACGTAGACTTTCCGCTTCCCGAAAGGCCCATCACAACAAAGGTCTCTTGTTTTTCTATCGAGAAAGTAGCGTCGTTGATTGCAACGGTGCATCCGGTTCTCTTTAGTATCTCCGCTTTTGTCATCCCTTGTTTTGTGAGGGGAATCGCCCGTTTAGGGTTGGGTCCGAAAATTTTGTAAAGATCATTTACTTCGATAATTGCCATGGCCTCTCCCTGTCTTTATCCTTCGCAGACAAAAATGGGGTGCATACGCACCCCACCCTCGCACTAGCGGTGTGTAACTGAGATGTGAAAACACTATGCCTCCGGCACCCAATCTTTCCAAACTTCAGGATTCTGATCCTTCCATTCACGCGCGGCTTCGAGCGTGCTGAGATTGGAATCCGCAAGGTGTACCATCAACGGACCGATCGTTTCATTTGTCCACATCACATTGTCAAAGAACTCGGAGACCACCGGTAGGTCTTCGGTTACACCTGGTCTGCCCAAAATGTATACATTATCGTTATCCCAGATCTGCGGGCCGTCCTGCTCAAGAATGACGAGGTCCATGCGTCCAAACATGGTATGCGGCTGCCAACCCATACCAACGATGTACTCGTTGTTTTTGATGGAGGATTCCATTGCCGCGAGCATTGCCGGGCTTGATGACGGGACAAGCTCGATCCCGGCCTCGTCAAGACCGTACCCGGGAATAAGCTCGTCTTGAGTCTTGATCATCATGCCCGCGCCGGCATCGATCCCGGTAATCCTGTAATCGAGCTTTTCCGCTACTTCCGGGTCCCCAAGATCGGAAATCCCGGTCACACCCTCTTCAGCCATGAACTTTGGCACGATGAGGCCCACCACGGCATTCTCGTAGATTGTTGAGACCTCGACAAAATCTCCCTGCTCAAGGTAAGTCTGGTGCAAATTCGGCAGCCAGGCCTCCATAAAATAATCCTGATCTCCACCGGCTACCGATGAATAGGCTGGGCCCACGTCAGCCGCGGTCAGTGTAACGTCGTAGCCCATCTCATCTTCCAGGACGGTAGCCAGAAAATGAGTCCAGGCAACGCCTTCTTCCCAGTTTACATAGGTCATCTTGACGGACTTTTTCTCTTCTGCTTTGTCACATGATACGAGGCTTACGGCGACAAACATCGCAATCGACGCAAATACCATGAGTGTGCGAAATGTAGTACGCATGTTTACTCCTTCAGTTAAATTAGCATTACTACGAATATAAAAAACTCGTTTGATAAATGTCAACTATTGCTTCGTATACAAACTGTTGTTATTTCAATCTAATTAAGGTACTTGAGATTATCGCGGCCGCTGAGTTCTGACAGTGTACGTATATAGGTACAGCTCATGCAATCTGTCATTTCCCTTCCTTCGTATACATAGTATTGGTGGGCGTACATTTGCATGCAAATCGCGCTGTCTGCGTCAGGCTGTGGTGAGGAGAGCGGCGCGCCAGAAAGATCTGCAATTCAATCATACATCCAAGATCTTGATGCAACGTGCTTGCCGGGGGTACTGTTGGAAGCCGGTACCGGCAAGGGCGCAAAAACGCGACGCCCCGGCACACCGGGCACTCACCGATCCTACGGGCGGTTTGCGGGCGGCCATGAATAATAGTGGAAGATCGATTGACCAGAGAGTAGAAGAGTTCTACGGCAATCAGGATAGCCCACCGCGGTTCCAAAGGCTGGTGCGTGACTATCACGAGCGTTTCGGCTCCGCGCAATTCAGTCTTTTCAGTAGTCCCGGCAGGACGGAGATTGGCGGTAATCACACCGATCATAACCACGGCAGCGTGCTTGCGGCGGCTATCAATCTCGATTCGATTGCCGTGGCCTCTGTGAACAAATCGAACAGCATAGTTGTTTATTCCGACGGTTATGCCAAACCGTTTGAGGTCGCGTTACGGGATCTTGAGCCGGCGGCCGCCGAACGCGGATCATCAACGGCTTTGATTCGCGGAATAGCGGCACGCTTCAGGCAACTGGGTTTTGCTGTCGGCGGTGTTTCGGCCTGTGTGTCAAGCGATGTGTTGCCGGGATCCGGATTGAGCTCTTCCGCGTCGTTTGAGGTGCTCATCGGTACCATTCTGAATCACCTGTACAACGCAGGATGTGTGAGCCCGGTGGATATCGCCAAGATCGGCCAGTACGCGGAAAACAAGTATTTCGACAAGCCCTGCGGGTTGATGGATCAAATCGCCTGCGCTTGCGGCGGCGTTGTCATGATCGATTTTGCCGATCCGCAAAATCCGGTAGTTGAAAAAATGCAGCTGGATCTGCGCGGGCACGGATATGAGCTAATCATTGTGGATACCGGCGGAAGCCACGAGAAATTGACCGGGGATTATGCCTGCGTTGCCGCAGAGATGAAAGAGGTGGCCCAGTTACTGGGCCATGGATACGCGCGTGAGGTGACCCTCGCCGAACTGATCGCAAACAACAAGAGGATACGCAAGAGCGCCGGTGACAGGGCGTTCCTGAGAATGTTCCACTTCCTGGAAGAAAATAGACGTGTCCGTGAACAGACGGACGCTTTGAAGCAGGGTGACTTGCAGAAATTCCTGTCTCTCGTCAACGAGTCGGGCGACTCTTCATATAAGTATCTCCAGAACATCTATACGCAGAAGAACATAGCGGAGCAGGGGTTGGCTTTGGCGCTTGCGCTTTCCGAAAAGTATATCCGGGAGACCGGTGGAGGCGCCTGCCGCGTGCACGGAGGCGGATTTGCCGGAACAATTCAAGCCTTTCTGCCCGCCGCGCATGTCGACGGATATACCGCTACAGTGGGCGATGTTTTCGGCCGCTCCTCAGTGAAGGTAATCAGGTTGCGAGACAGCGGCGCTTCAATGATTTAGAACTTGAGGCTCATCAGGCCTCTTTCAGAAACCGTACTTCATGTTGGGGTTCTTTGAATTACCCTTCACGCTTTCATCGCGCAGAAGACACCTACAAAAAAAAACTTATACAGGCAATCGACATCCGTAAATCCGGCATCAGAAAGCCAATGCAGCTGCTCGATGAGTGAGGAGTCTCTGTCATACTGTTTACGCCGTCGGATACTCGCCGCAAGCTGTGCTTCATCGGCCTCGTTTTGACGCACATGATCAAGCCACCGCGACCAGTATATGGCGCCGGTCCTGGCTGTGGGTGCTTTTATCTGATCGATGTTGATGAAGACACCGGGCCGCCGCAACTGCTTATAGACCGTTGAGAAGAGCCGTTGTTTTTCCGGGTCATCAAGATGGTGGATCGAAAGGCTCGATATGACGACGTCAAACTGCCTTGCCTCGCTCAGGTCCCGGAGATCACCTTCCTCAAAGGTAAAACGCCCCCCGCTGTTTTCAAATCGTCTTCTTGCGGCGTCCAGCATCTTGGCTGCCGAGTCATAGAGCACATACCGTGCGTTCTTGAAACGCGACCATACGTGATAAGTAAATAAACCGGTGCCTGCTCCAAGATCCAGGACATCGAAGGTAGACTCCGGATCAAAGGGTATGACCGATACCGCAGTGTGAAATAAGTCGTGGTATCCGGGCAGAGCCTTGACTATCCATTCATCGTAGTGCTCCACAACCGCATCGAAGGCACTGTTTACCGCCATAAATCGCCTCGCTAGATATGCGATCAGTAATACATGAGAGCGCGCGCTGAATCAACCGCCCTTTGTTGCTCCGTGTTCGAACGGACTCATCGCCGGCTTTGGGGAGACGTCTACCGATCGGCGGAACGCCTCTCTTCAAAATAGTCGATACGGCTGCGCATTGAGATATTGTCCGTTCTCTGCAAATCCGGCTAAATAACCTGGAAACGGCAAATCCAGAGGTGGAGAAATGAAAACCAGATGGACCAAAGATGTGACACCTGAACAGGTATGGCCGGAATATCCCCGGCCGCAGTTTGAACGTGAAAGCTGGCTCAACCTTAACGGTCTTTGGGAATATGCGGTGGTGAAAAGGAGCCAGCGGCAGCCCCACACGTACCAGGGCGAGATACTGGTGCCATTCTGTGTCGAGTCGTCACTTTCCGGTGTGAAGGGTAAGGTGGAGCCAAACGACCGGATCTGGTATAAGCGGCTTTTTGATGTTCCCGAAGACTGGAAGGCGAAGCGGATCATTCTGCATTTTGAGGCTGTCGATTACGCGGCATCGGTTTGGGTGAACCGCGGCTTTGTTGGTTCGCACAAAGGTGCGTATGACCGCTTTTCTTTCGACATTACCGACTATCTCGACGCAAACCTGCCACAGGAAGTGGTAGTGTGTGTCGATGACCCATCGAGCTTTGGACCGCAACCCCGCGGTAAGCAGCAGGTCGTGCAGGAGAGGATATGGTATACGCCTGTCAGCGGCATCTGGCAGACGGTTTGGCTCGAAGCCGTATCGGCACAGGCTTATCTGAAGGAGGTGAAAATTACTCCTGATATCGATACGAAGACGGTATCGATAGTACCGATACTCAACGAACCTTTGAAACCTGAGTACATGGTGAAAATGACCGTTTCGTTTGGAGGCCGGGAAGTTGCCGCCGTTGAAGTCCTGGCCGACCGAGAGGCTGTTTTTGAAATTAGTGACCCACGGCTCTGGTCGCCTGATCATCCGTATTTGTATGACCTCGACTTACTGCTCGTTAACAAAGAGAACGACGTAATCGATGCGGTGAAAAGCTACTTCGGCATGCGGAAAATCAGCCTGGGAGACCTGGGCGGCAATAAGCGCCTGTTTCTGAATAATGGACCGCTTTTTCACTACGGCACCCTGGATCAGGGTTGGTGGCCGGATGGGCTGCATACTCCGCCGTCAGATGAAGCGATGAAATACGATATAGAAATGACGAAGGAGATGGGTTTCAACATGATCAGGAAGCACATCAAAGTCGAGCCGGACAGGTGGTACCATCATTGCGATACTTTGGGAGTTATGGTTTGGCAGGACATGCCTTCCGGGATGGTGGTGATACCGGAAGAAGGACAGGAGCGACCGGCTCATATTCAGCACGTCGCAAAGACAGATGACGATCTTTATGTGCGCTCGGAGGACGCCGCGCAATTTGAATGGGAACTCCGCCGTATGATCGATATCCACTACAATTGCCCGGCGATCGTCGTCTGGGTCCCGTTCAACGAAGGTTGGGGCCAGTATGCAACATGCCGGATTGCAGAGGTGGTGAAACGGCTGGACCCGTCGCGTCTGGTGAATGCCGTAAGCGGTTGGGCGCTGCGGCCGTGCGGCGATATCTACGACATTCACTCCTATGATCGCGAAGTCGCTGTTCCGCCGGTATCCGGGCACATGGCATCTGTGTTAGGTGAGTACGGCGGGATCGGTTATCCGGTGAAAGGCCACCTATGGAACCCGGAGGCGAAGAACTGGGGATATCAGACATACCGGTCGCAGGAGGAGTTCATCGAAAACTACCGCTATAAGTTCGACCAGATCGTACAGATGAAAACGACGCGAGGCCTCTCCGCGGCAGTTTATACGCAGACCACCGATATCGAAAGCGAAGTGAACGGACTGATGACCTATGACAGGGACGTGATCAAAATTCCGCAGGATCGATTAAAGAAACTGCATTCGCGGCTATTTGGAGCATAGTCAAACCAACGGAAATGGCACCCGCGTTTGTCGTTGACAAACACCTCCCTGCAGGGGACAATCAGGCACGATGAGTCTTATACGAATATTGTTCCTGGTCGCGGCGGGAGTCGCCGTGTACTGGTTGATAAAAAAACGCGGCGTTCAGAAAGAAAAAATACCGGATAATCTCGAGTGGCAAAGAGTTTTCAGAAGCGAATTGTCTGAATTGAGGAACTCGGTCCCGGCCGGCTACTACGTCAATCTCCTTGCCCTCTCCCGGTCACGAATCAGCAAGGAAGAATGCGTTGCCAGGCTCGATGAGCTTGTTATAAAGATGAAGGAAGAAGCAATAGATACCCAGCCGGTTGAAACGCTGATTCTCAAGCTTGAACAGGATTTTGAAGTCCATTAGTGCCGCGATGGGCCGGAATGAAACATAGTGTTTCCGCCGACAGGCTCCTTCTTTTCTCCTATTTCATAGTGATCATTATCGTCGGTACAATACTGCTTTCATTACCGGCGGCATGGAACGGAGCCGGGCGTTTGCCTTTTATCGATGCTTTTTTTACCGCAACCTCTGCGGTTTGTGTTACCGGTCTTATCACCGTTGATACGGCGATGTATTCGTCCTTTGGCAAAGGTGTCATTTTGTTTCTCATTCAAACCGGCGGTTTGGGGATCATCAGCTTCACCACACTGTACCTGGCCGTTCCGCGGAAGCGAATCTCCTTTAGAAGCATCGGTTTTGTGAAGGGATATTACCTCGATACCGTTGAGCACAAGGCCGAGCACATCATACGCAATATCGTTCTGACTACCATTGCCCTGGAGCTCATCGGTTCCTG
Organism: Spirochaetales bacterium; assembly: GCA_016930115.1. Lineage (GTDB taxonomy): Bacteria > Spirochaetota > Spirochaetia > ARS1246 > ARS1246 > JAFGHN01. The sequence goes on from JAFGHN010000081.1 coordinate 9,021, forward strand.
TATCATTTTCGTGGGCTTGAGAAAACAGGGTGATTTTTCCTATCCAAACGCACTTTTCCACTCAGTCAGCGCTTTCTGCAACGCCGGGTTCTCGCTTTTTTCTGATGGCCTTGAGGGTTTCACCGCCAACCGTTGGGTTTCCGGCGGTATCATGACGCTTATCGTCCTGGGCGGACTTGGTTTTGTGGTTCTTCAGGATCTTGTGTTAAGACTTACGGGTAAGAGGACAAGGCTTCATACTCATACGAAAATAGTGCTTACCGCATCGTGTATTCTTATCGTCGGCGGAGCTTTCGGCTACTTTGTCTTCGAACGAAACGGGACCCTTGAAGGGTACAGCGGTGGTACGCAGATCATGGCCGCCTTTTTTCAGTCGATTACCACGCGTACCGCGGGATTCAATACGATTTCTCAGACGGACATGTCGCTTTCGTCAAAAATCCTTACGTTGCCGCTCATGTTCACCGGCGGTGCCTCGGGCTCAATAGCCGGAGGTGTGAAAGTTACCACGATGTTTCTTGTGATTCTCAGCGTGTTTTCGAGCGGAGAAGAAAACGCCGAGGTACGGTTCGGGAAACGGAAGATCAGCCGGAACGACTTGAGCAACGCAAGCATGTTCGTGATCAAGGCGATGCTTCTTCTTTTCACGAGTATCTTCGCGCTCAGTATGGTGGAAGCGGGCCGCGGCGACGGGTTTTTGCCGATCGTGTTTGAGAGTTTTTCGGCCTTTGGAACCGTGGGGCTCTCTCTCGGATTGACCCCGGAATTGACAGCGGCGGGTAAGTTCATAATAATGCTCACCATGTTCGCCGGGAGAGTGGGGCTTGTCTCACTCGCCATGAATCAACCGAGAAAGGCCATCGAGCGTCAGATCCAATATCCGGAGGGAGAGGTGCTGATCGGGTAGCACCGAATGCTGTTATGATGCAGTTTGCCATTATCGGTATAGGTTCCTTTGGGCAGCGGATGGTCGAGGAACTGGCGCAACTCGAGTGCGAAATCCTCATCGTCGACAAGGACCGGGAGGTCATAGAGGCGCTCAAAGACAAGGTAGCCAGGGCCTATATTGCCGACGCAATTAGTGAGGAGATTATCAGAAAGCTCATCCCCTCGAATATCGACGCCGCGATAATCGATCTGGGCGGCAGGACCGAGGTTTCGATTCTGGTTACGAACTATCTGAAAAAGATGGGAGTGCACACCATCATAGCGAAGGCAGAGACCGATGAGCACGGCGAAATTCTCGAAATAGTCGGCGCGACCCACGTAGTTTTCCCGAACCGCGAGGCGGCGAAACGGATAACGCCGATGCTTGGTTCTTCACTCATCTTCAATTACATGCCCATCAGCGCCGGTTTGGTCATGGCCGAGGTGAAGGTCCCTGCAAAGTTATGCGGCATGACGCTCATAGAGGCGCACCTGCGACGTACCCATGGCTTGAACGTTGTAGCGATACGAAAGGACGCCGACGGTGAATACGAGTTCTTCTCTCCCGAATACCGGCTCGAGCCGAACGACGTCCTTCTCGTCGTAGGGGCAGAGGACAACATCTACAATTTTTCCGGTCAGCGCGCGGTGCAGCGCGGTTCGAGTCTGGTCAAGATATTTAAGAATCTGCTCGGCAGAGGGCGCTGACTGATCCGGTATTCCGTTGCCGCTTCCCGCAGATTTGGATATACTAAATCTTACTATTCCGATTGGGTATGTACGCTATAATCAGGAGGATTCCATGAAGATAGCCGGAAACATAACAGAACTTGTCGGTAAGACGCCGCTGGTTGATATCTCCGATCTTGCGGATAGGAAAGCGAGACTCCTGGGCAAGCTTGAGTCTTTCAATCCATGTTCGAGCGTGAAGGACAGGGTCGCGCTTGCGATGATTCAAAAAGCCGAGAAAGACGGACTTATCGATGCTGAAACGGTGATTATCGAACCCACCAGCGGCAACACCGGAATCGGGCTGGCCTTTATTTGCGCCCAGCGCGGATACAGGTTAATGCTCACGATGCCCGAAAGCATGTCGGTGGAGCGGCGGAAACTCCTCACGCGGATGGGAGCCGAAATCATTCTCACTCCCGCCGATCAGGGTATAAAGGGCGCGCTGTCAAAGGCGGAACAGCTGTTGTCAACGTACAAACCCTCCTATATGCCACAACAGTTTCAAAACTCTGCCAATCCCCAGATCCACTACAGCACAACAGGACCTGAAATATGGGACGATACCGGTGGGATCGTCGACGTCTTTGTCGCGGCCGTTGGCACCGGCGGGACAGTGAGCGGTGTCGGAAAGTTCTTGAAAGAGAAGAATGCCAAAATAAGAGTGATCGCCGTTGAGCCGAAAGGTTCGCCGGTAATTTCGGGAGGCAAGGCCGGGTCGCACAAAATTCAGGGCATCGGCGCCGGATTCATACCGGCGAATCTCGATACTTCAATTCTTGATGACGTCATTCAAATTGAAAACGAGGAAGCCTTTGAGATGTCGAAGCGTCTCGCGAGAGAGGAAGGCATCCTTGCGGGTATATCCGCCGGAGCGAATGTCGCGGCGGCCGTCAAGGTCGCCACGGATCCGTTGATGGCGGGGAAAACAATCGTTACCGTTATCTGCGATACCGGAGAGCGTTATCTCTCCGTGTGGGAAGATTGATCGGGGAGCCGGCCGCCGGCTGCCTGAGGCGTTTGCCGGCGGCCCGCGAATTACCGCGGCGAAAAATGGAGGTATCAGATGGCGTATAAATTCGAAACGGCGGCACTGCACGCGGGTCAGATTCCGGACCCGGCCACCGGTTCCCGGGCGGTGCCTATCTACCGGACCACCGCCTATCAATTCGAACACACCGAGCATGCCGCGGATCTTTTCGCACTGAAAACTCCCGGCAACATCTACACCAGGATCATGAACCCGACACAGGATGTGCTTGAGAAGAGAGTGGCCGAGCTCGAAGGCGGCGCCGCGGCGATCGCGCTTGCATCAGGTACTTCGGCGGTTTTCTACTCGATAGCGAATGTGGCGGGCGTCGGGGACGAAGTTGTCGCGGCCAAAAGCCTGTACGGCGGTACTTACACGATGTTCGACAACATCCTGCCGCAATTCGGCATTAAGGTAAGAATGGTCGACGCCCTTGATCCAAACGCCTACAAGGCCGCGATCAACGAGAAGACCAAAGCCGTCTATATCGAGGCGATAGGGAATCCCGGCCTGGATGTCCCCGAAATTGAAGCAATTGCCCGGTTGGCCCATGAATCGGGAGTGCCGCTCATCGTCGATTCCACCTTTGCCACACCGTATCTGCTCCGGCCGATAGAATACGGCGCGGACGTGGTCATTCACTCGCTCACCAAGTGGATGGGAGGGCACGGTACCGGGATCGGCGGGATTGTGGTGGACGCAGGTAAGTTCGATTGGAACAGCCCGCGGTTCCCGCAGTACTCAAAGCCCGACGAAAGTTACCACGGCATCGTATGGGCCACCGGCCTGGGCGACCTCAACCCGGTTGCCTATATCGTGCGGATGCGGCTGGTCCTGCTCCGCAATCTCGGCGCCTGCATCTCCCCTGATAACGCGTGGTTGTTCCTGCAGGGCATCGAAACTCTGTCATTGCGGATGGAACGGCACAGCCAAAACGCGGCCCGGGTGGCCGAATATTTGAAAGCCCATGAAAAGGTCGAATGGGTGCGGTTTCCGGGGCTGGACGGCAACTCCCCTGCGGCAAACGCCTCGGCCGCAAACGCAAAGAAGTACCTGAAGAACGGTTTCGGCGGTATGGTGGTCTTCGGTATCAAGGGCGGCAGGGAAGCCGGGGCGAAGTTCATCGATTCACTGAAACTCTTCTCCCATGTCGCCAATGTGGGCGACGCCAAGAGCCTTGCGATACATCCATCGAGTACCACCCACTCGCAGCTCTCCGACGAACAGCAGCGTGACGCCGGCATACCGCCGGGGTTGGTACGTCTTTCAATCGGGATTGAACATATCGATGATATCCTGGCGGATCTGGAGCAGGCGCTGGCAAGGGCGTAGCGAACGCCGCCCATACAATCCTGAATGAGCAACTCCTACATGAGGCCCCGGTCACTTGTAATCACATCCGGTATCTTCTACAATTTATTACGACCACCTTGACTATCCCTATCGGTACATCATCGCCGTATTCCGCGGGTTGGTGAAGCCGATAGCATTCATAGCTCGGATCGATGATTGGAAACAGGAGGTCTCCTGATGGCGTTTCATAGAAAAAAAGTATTAACCCGCGTTACATCGTTTGTCAGTTTTGCTGCAGCGGCGCTGGTTGGGTTGTTTCTTTCCGGGTGTTTTCTTCTTTCTCTCTTCGAGGAGGAGCTCGAGGCGCCGAGCATAAGCAAAGTAAGCCAGCTCAACGATATCAGTAAAATACAAATTGTGTGGAACTGGGTGGACGGCGCGGAGAACTTCGAGCTCTGGGGCCGGGAC
>JAFGHN010000343.1 GCA_016930115.1 Spirochaetales bacterium
CGGACTCGGCGCCGGCGCCGGCCACGAAACCTCAGCGGCGGCGCCCGCCCAAGCAAGAATTTCAGACCCACGTTGATTCTGGAAGAATTATCCGGTTATACTTGTTGAGGTGAAGGTGATTCATTACACGGTTTCATGGCTCGTGCGTATCATCATCGCTGCGTTGTGCAGGATCGACGCGGGGGATTTACGCGGATTGCCGATGCGCGGCCCGTGCATCCTGGTTACCAATCATATCAACTTCCTCGAGGTCCCGCTTCTTTACACCCGTTTGATGCCCCGGCGTGTAGCCGCGCTCGTCAAGGTGGAAACCTGGAACAACCCCCTTCTGGGGTTTCTGGGAAATCTTTGGAACGGTATACCAATCGCCCGCGGAACCATCGACAGAAAGGCGATCAACGCGGCGAAAGAAGCGCTTGCTGAGGGCAGAATACTGGTGATAGCACCGGAGGGGACCCGTAGCGGGGACGGCGTTCTCAAACGCGGCCAGCCGGGGATTGTGCTCTTCGCGGCCAACTCCGGCATTCCTATCTACCCGCTGGCGCACTACGGAGGCGAGATGTTCTGGAAGAACTTGCGTTCTTTCAGGAGAACCGGTTTCAAGGTGAAGCTGGGGAAACCCTTTGTAGTCAGCTCAAACGGAACGCGTCTCGGCCGCGAGCAGAGGAATGTGATTGCAGATGAGATCATGCTCAAGATAGCGGAGTTGCTCCCCGAGAAGCTGAAAGGATACTACGCCGGTCTCACCGGAAAAGAATACCAATATATACAGACGATTTGAGGGATGATGGACACACGGAGCAAGGCAGTCGCCGCGAGAAAGGCGTTTCTCAAGCTGGCGGCGGCGGACGGGGAATTGAAGAACGCAGGCCTCGCGGCGGTCAAGGATGCTTTGCAATCCCGGGCGGCCGCGGTCTTTGAGGCCAACGCGAGAGACATCGAAGCGGCAAAGGCGAGCGATCTCCCGGCGCCGCTGCTGAAGAGACTCAAGTTTGACGACCAGAAGCTGGCGGAGGTCTGTGCCGGTATTGAATCACTGAAAGGCATGCCGGATCCCGTGGGGCGGATAATCTCCGCGCGTGAGCTCGATGACGGTTTGGAACTCTACCAGGTAGCCTGCCCGATTGGCGTTATCGGTGTGATATTCGAATCCCGCCCTGATGCCCTTGTACAGATTTCGACGCTCTGCCTGAAGAGCGGTAACGCGGTGCTCTTGAAGGGCGGATCGGAAGCATCGCGCACGAACCGCGAGCTGGCATCCACCATCGCCGCGGCGACGGGTGCGGCCGGGATCCCTGAAGGCTGGATCGGACTTCTGGAAACGAGAGAGGAAATTACCCAGATGCTCGGCCTCGAGTCGTTGATCGATCTGATCATCCCGCGGGGATCCAACCAATTCGTCAAATACATCATGGACAACACAAATATCCACGTGCTCGGCCACGCGGACGGCATCTGCCATGTGTATGTGCATTCCGATGCGGACATCGGGAAAGCTGTCCGGATAATCGTCGATTCCAAAGTGCAGTATGTGGCGGTGTGCAATGCGTTGGAAACGCTGCTCGTACACCGCAATATCGCCCGGGCACTGCTTCCTCCGTTGAAAACGGCGCTCGAGAAAGCCGGCGTTACCATCCGGGGATGCGCTGAAACGAGAAGTATCATCCCGGCTGAACCGGCCGGCGAAGCCGACTGGCGGACCGAATACCTCGACCTCATTCTCTCCATCAAAGTTGTGGACGGGTTGGACGAAGCGGTGAATCATATCAATACCTATGGTTCTCATCACACCGATACGATTATCACCGAAGAGAGGCGGAAGGCGGAACGCTTTATGGACGCGGTCGATTCGGCAAACGTGTTCCACAACTGCAGCACCCGTTTCTCCGATGGATACCGCTACGGTCTTGGCGCGGAAGTGGGGATCGGAACGGGGAAGATCCATGCGAGAGGGCCGGTGGGGATGGAAGGACTGCTCATCTATAAATGGAAACTGTACGGCAGCGGGCAGGTCGTTGCCGATTACTCCGGGGACGGAGGAATGCCCTTCACGCACAGGCCGATAGAACATGCGTAATTTTTCGCAGACCGCGCGGGTTGTCGTCAAGATCGGCACCCATTGCCTCTCCGCCGGCGCAACGGTGGATTCAGGGTACATACGCGCTATTTCCCGCCAGGTCGCGGCGGTGCTTGAGAAGCATCACGTACTCATCGTTTCATCCGGCGCAATCGGCATGGGCGCGGGCGAGTTGGGAATTACCGAGCGCGTAACCAGCATCACGATGCGCCAGGCTTGTGCCGCGATGGGCCAACCGTTGCTCATGCAGGAGTACCGGCAGGCCTTTGCCGAGCGCGGCGTGAAAGTGGCGCAGGTGCTCCTCACGTCGGATGTCCTGGCGAACCGCAGGTCTTACCTGAACCTGAGAAACTCGGTGGAGACGCTGCTCGGTTTGGGCGTGGTACCGATTTTCAACGAAAACGACTCGATCTCGACAAACGAAATCGGGTCGGCCTTTGGGGATAACGACACCTTGAGCGCCTACGTGGCGAGCAAGATCGACGCGGATCTGCTCATCATCCTGAGCGACATAGACGCACTCTATGACGCTGATCCGCGGAGGAACCCTGACGCCAAGCCCTACCGCACAGTGACGGAAATCACCCCGCAGATCGAACGCACCGCCGGGGCCGCGGGCTCGGCTTTCGCGGTCGGCGGGATGGAGACGAAAATCCGGGCGGTGAAGATTGCACGCAGAGCCGGATGCGCCGTCGTCATCGCCTCCGGGAGGGAGGAGCGCGTCATCGAACGCATACTGGAGGGCGAAGAGCTCGGCACGCTCTTCCCCGCGGAGCCGCGGATGAGTGCGAGGGAACGTTGGATACTCAACAGCAGGCCCTCGGGCCGTATTGTTATCGACAAGGGCGCCCTCAAGGCAATCAGGGCGAAGAAGAGCTTGCTCCCCTCCGGCGTGCTCTCGGTGGAAGGCGTCTTTGATCACGGGGATGTAATCCTTGCGAACGACACGGTGAAGCTGGTGACGTCGTTTAACAACGTGGAGCTCGAGAATATCCTGGGCAGGCATTCGAGCGAGATAGCCGGCATACTGGGCAGCGGTAAGCGGGACGTCATTGCCCGCCCTGAAGATATGGTGTTTCTCGACAGGTGATGCCCGACACGGTGTTGATCGATGAGCGGACTCTCAGTTCAGCGGTGGACGAGCTCTCCGCCGCCCATGGCGAGATACAAGGGATAATCTCTCTGTACGGCAGGCCGCCTCTCTGGGGGAGGGAGCCCGGGTTTGCGTCGCTGGTCTACACGATACTCGAACAGCAGGTATCCCTCGCCTCCGCACGGGCGGTCTACCGGAAACTCGAAGGGCTCATCGGCCCTGTGTCGCCCCGGAAGCTCACCGCCGTGGATACCGCCGCGCTGCGGGAAATAGGATTCAGCCGGCAGAAAACCGATTACTGCAGAAACCTCGCCGATCTTATCATCACCGGCGAGCTCGATCTCGATACGCTCGAAGATGCGACCGACGCGGAGGTCATGTCGAC
>JAFGHN010000082.1 GCA_016930115.1 Spirochaetales bacterium
AATGGAGAAATCGGTGTTTTTGTATTCGGTCGTGGACGTTGATGGGGTGGTAATCCACACTTCAGGCGCTTCAATATCGACGACATCGCCCAACCCGACGGTGAACAGATCACAGCCGATGACAGCCAAGGCCGAAAGAGCAAGTATCGATAGGATTTTCAATTTCTTCAGATTCATCAAAATCTCCATAACCACGAGGCTGCCACGCACCGACAATAGCGCAATGAGAAACTTGTAGTACTATCATCGGCCGATAAGGTCAAAAAATACTGCGATAGCACGGCTAATCCTTTCTGCATATGGCAATATACAGCTTTTCCTATAATCTCACAAAAAAAAGTACGTAGTGATCCGAATCCTGTTGAACCGCGCTGGCAAGTACGTAAAAGGCGACAAAATAGCGCTTAGAGGCCGGTTTCCACCTCCAGCAAGCTGAATTTTTGCATGTTCAACAGGATTCGGATCACTACGTCATCTTTACAGAAATGGGTGTATCTGATTTGATTTGCACCAAAGGGGGCTTAACCGTGGCAATAGCAGATAACGTGCGTGAATCGATGAAGAGTTCTTCCTGGGTTAGGGCGATGTTCGAAACCGGTATCCGGCTCAAAGGCGAACACGGTGAAGAAAATGTGGCCGACTTCAGCCTGGGAAACCCCGATCTCGATCCGCCGCCGGAGTTCCACCGGGAGATCAGAAAAATCATCGATGAGTATGTCCCGGGGCTTCACGGCTATATGCCGAACGGGGGGTATCCGGACGTTCGCGCAGCGATCGCGAGCCACATCAGCAGCGAATACGGCGTGAACATACCCGGCAGCAACGTGATCATGTCCTGCGGCGCCGGCGGAGCGCTCAACGTCATCTTCAAATCAATCCTGAATCCGGGAGACAACGTACTCACCTGTACGCCGTGTTTCATGGAGTACCGGGCATACGTTTCCAACCACGGCGGGGTGCTCAAGTTTGCAGAGAGCAAGGACGATTTCGATCTCGATGTTGGCGGGCTGGAAAAGGCGATCGATAAACGGACCGCGGCGGTGATCATAAACATGCCGAACAACCCTTCGGGAAAACTGTACCCTGAGTCGACAATCGCGGAGCTCGGAGAAATGCTGAAACACAAAAGCCGCGAAACCGGCAGAACGATCTACCTGGTGAGCGACGAACCCTACCGGAGGATCGTTTACGGCGGTAAGCCGGTGCCGAGCATTTTCCGTTTCTATCCGGACTCCATCGTCGCCAGCTCCTATTCAAAAGAGTTGTCGATAGCGGGAGAGCGGATAGGATGGATGGCCGTGGGGCCGGACGTCTCGGAAACGGCAGATTTGCTGAATGCGCTGATACTCTGCACGCGCATCCTTGGTTTCGTGAACGCCCCTGCGCTTATGCAACGGGTGGTGGGAAGACTCCCGGGCAGGGGTGTGGATATCGAACCGTACGTGAGGCGCAAGAACCTGATCTGCGGCGGGCTGAAGGAGTCCGGATACGAGTTCACCGAGCCGGACGGCACTTTTTACCTTTTCCCGAAGGCGCCGGGAGGGGATGACATGGCTTTCGTCAAGGCCCTGCAGGAGGAACTCGTTCTTGTTGTACCGGGAAGAGGTTTCGGCGCGCCGGGCTATTTCCGCATCGCTTACTGTGTTGACGAAGAGGTAATCAAACGGTCATTGCCTGCATTCACACGGGTGATCAAGCGCTTTGGCAGGCTGCCGACAAACCCTTGATGTAGCCGGCCGCACGTTCCGCGTCTCATCCCGCCGCTAAAACACCTCAGAACGAATACCAAAGGCGATCTTTGGCATGATTCCACCTTCCACATCGGAGGAGATAAACCACAGCTGGCCTTCGATGTAAGCGGAAAAAGAGTTGAAGATGTTCCATTGTGCTATCTCAACGCGGGCAAGCTCAAGTTGCGCTACAACGGCCCCAAGCACAATCGCCTTGGAGTCTTCGCCGCCTACCGGTTCCATGGTGAATAGTGAAAAGTCCGCCCCAACCGCCACGCTGGATGAGAGGAAATTCCAATCGGGCCCAAAGAAGTACCCGTACGGAATTGTCGCAATATTCGCCAGAAGCTTTGCGCCAAGCACCATGCCTGAGAATCTTCCCCCGGAGGGTGAGTTGCCCACAAAAACCGAAAGTTTTACGTTATTATCGAAGAATGTGAGTCCCGCCCCGGTTTCAAAATAGGTGGCCCCAAGAAAATGCGCATCGATATACAACCCCTGGATGAACGACGGGACGGCGTACTGAGACTTGTCTCCCTTCCTGAGCGCAACCACTACATCGGTCAAACCGCTCGCATCGAAAGCCGTACCCGAAAGCGAGATTGTTTCGTTGAATCGCATGCCTTCTTCCGGGTAGAGCAGCTTCACCTCAGGCCGCGTGTCATCGACGATGAGCTGGGTTTTTGCCACGGCGGTGTCGCCGTTGCGGAACCGTGCCCGGACCATCAAATTGAGAATACCGTCAGGCAGGTTCTGTGTTTCAAGCCGGAATCGCCAAATTTGATCACCCTTCACCGGGCTGAAGGACTTACCGTTATCAACGCTGTAAGCGATCTGAGTGACCTCGAATTGTTTCAGGAAAGCTTTAGCTTCACCTTCATCCTCCGGAACGTTACCGGCAATATAGCCGGCGCGTCCTTCAATCCAGGGACGGTTTGCGGCAAAGTCGCCGGCTTCGAAGTTGTCTATGATCACCCACGGTCCGGTCTCCCGGCAACTTATAAGCCGATCGCCGGTCTTGAGTACCTCCCCATCCGGCAGCTCGGCCTGGACCATAACGGTGTGAAAGCCGGGTTCGACAAAGTTTTCAGGCAGACACTGGTGCGTGAAGTAACCATCCTGGTTAACATCAAGCGCCGCGAAAAGCTGGCCGTCCACATGGAGGGCGGCTTTCTTCGGCGGACTGGGGGCACTGATACGCCCCTGCAGTTTGAACTCACCCGCAAAGCGTTCGCCCTGCGCCGGAAACAGTATCTCGATGGTGTTGATCTGGACCGATTCTATTCTTTCAAAGTTTCTCGAGATATAGCCGACGTTATCGGCGCGGTCTTTTGCGGTGATCTGCAGGCTATACAATCCCGGCGGAATTCCGGATAGATCGATATTCTCCAGAACTACTTCTTCCGGCGGAAGCTCCAGTGTGACCACAGGTACACCGTCTTTGAACATCGCCGCGTAATCTACCGGCTCAGGCGCATCAGGAGCGTTGTCACCGGCGCCATCACCGTCCGGCTGTCCGTCTCCCGTTTCGGCGGCCGGCAGCTGACCCGGGCGGGGTGCGTCCGGGTCACCGATGACGTGCAGCACATCGATGTGAACACTTCTCAGCCCGATGGTATCCGCCACCCTGCCGCGCACTTCCAGAACATCCGCAAAAGCCTCGCGGTCTCTAAAGCCTGTGAGCTCGAGGGTCGGGAGCGTATTATCTATGTTGAGCAGTGTGGTGTAGAGCCCGTCCACGCCAAAAACGTCAACCGCGCGGATGAGCAGAGAATAAGTGCCGTCCGGTAGAGTGCGTGTGTCGAGCGAGTAACTCCATGATTCCTTACCGTCCGCATGATTAAACGTATTGCCGTTATCGAAGGAAATGAAGACCTCTTCTATGCCGTTCTTGTCGATAGATTCGCCCCGGATTTCCACCACCCCTTTCACGGTCTGTGAAATTTCAGGAGCGCTGAGGAGCGACCGCGGTTCCGCAGTGGAAACATTGAACCACATAGTTGCGATATCGCTCTCGACGCCCGCCAGGTCCTCGGCTTTCACTTCGACGGTGTGCCGGTTGTCAACCAGATCGGCCAGTTTGAGCTCTATCTCGAAATTGTTGCCTCCCGCGAGCGGCACAAATTCGCCGTCATCTACCTTGTAGTAAATCGTCTTGACATCATCGTCATCGAATACCATTCCAGAGACGATGAAGTTGCTGCGGATCAGCGTGCCGTCTTCAGGAATCTGTATCTGGACGACAGGTTTGTCGGACTCGGGGTCAATGTTAAGATTCGGGGTATACAATCCGATGTTGCCGGCCTGATCGGTCACCCGGTAGACGATGGTTTCCAGGCTATCTGCGTGGAGATTCAGATCGAGCTCAGCCGCAAAAAACGAAGTGCCCCGGACAGGCAGGAAATCGACGCCGTTTCCGCTGAACTCGGCGGTCTCTATGTTGCCGTCATCGATAGATAGAGCAGAGAAAGTCAACAGGCCGTTCACGGGAAACCCGGATTCCGGCGTGATCTGTCTCACCGCGGGCGGCGTGGCATCGCGTCTGAGAAGGTATTCTTTTTCTGCCCGGTGTCCCGCTTCGTCGGCAGCCGCGATCGACAGGGTGACGTTGCCCTCCGGAATCTCAGAGAGCGGCACTTCGATCGCAAAAGGGATGTCAGTCAACGGTTGCGCGCCGTCGCCGCCGGATACCAGGGGCGTCAATAGAACCTGACCGTTGACCGCCACCGAGACATCGTATACTCCCAGGTTGTCCGTTATGTTTCCGCTGATTTTCATCGAGTCCCGGACCCATTCGCCGGTGATATCGCGTTCAAGGGCAATTTCAGGGGCTTTCCCGTCAACGCGGATTGAAAACTCGAGCGTTGAGTACTCCTCTCGGTCTTCGGTAACAACCACCAGTTGTCCGCCGGGCATAAAACCGTCGGAAACCGCAGCCATGAGAAGAAGATCGCCCTGCCGTCTTAGATCGATAATCCCGGTATTGGTTCTCAACTCGTACTCCTGTATCGCACGACCTGAAAACAAAACGGTGACCGTTTCTCCAACTTCGAGCAGCACGGTTTCGCCAGCCCGTGAGAATCTTGGATCGGCTATGAAGAGACCGTCGCGCTCGGTAATGTCCCGCGAGCCTTTCGGGACCACCCGGTGATAGAAGGTCGATAAGCTCTGAGTCCGCCCGTATCCGTCGGTCATTTCGACGGATACCTCGTGCCGTCCGTAACCTGCGAATCGGCCAAGCGGTATGGAAAAGACCGATTCGTTGTTTTCCGCGGGCGTTATACTCAGTTTTGCAGGCTCCGCGCCGTCGATGGAAAATGTGCCGCTCACGGATGTTCCGCCGGCGACCGTCCCGATTAACCTGGTGCTTTCCGTGACCGGCAGGTCCGCCCCGGGTCCAAAATCGATTGTTTCGGTTTCGGCTACCATAACCCCGCTGAATGCGACCCGCGGCCTCCGTTGAGCTACCTGAAAGCTGATCTTTGCCGATTGCGCGCTCACGCCTTTCCCGGAAACCGCCCTGAATGAGATCGAATGTGCGCCCGCTTCGAGATCCCGCAAGAGCACTTCAAAGGTTTCGCCGGCCGGAACGGAACGTTCCTCTTGCTGATCGAGGGTGTAAAATATCTCGGCTACCCTCTCCACACCGGATACAACCCCACCTGCGTACACGCTTCCCCTGACGAGGTCTTCGGGCAGAATTACCAGCCCGGGAGCAGGGTACACGACCTTGACTACGGGTGAAGGGTCTTTTTTTGCTTCAGGGTTGGGCGTGAACACCGGCGTACGGTTGATTACACGGTATTCGACCGCGGTATTCCCGGCATCGTCAGCGGCCGTGACCGTGAGGAGTATCCCATCTTCCGGCAGGTTTCCCATCGGCAGCGCAACGTCGAAGGAGCCGGCTGTAACACCCACGCGTGATTCTTCGCCACCCAGCTTGTAGTTCAGCGAAACCCCGCCAACCTTGTCGGATACTGATCCTTTGAGTCGTGCGGCGCCGCGGAGCCTGCCGCTGTTTATGCCGGAATCGAGGGCAAGCTCAGGCGGAGATACGTCCGTGGTAAAGACGAAAGGTCCCGCAGAGAATACCGTCCCCCGGTCGCTTGTTATCTTCAATGTTGTTGCCGGGGTGACACCCTCTTTTGCCGGGCTGATTTCAACCAGGCCGCCGGTCTCTCTGACGGTGACTATATCGGTTGGCGGATCGAATTCGACGGAAGCAACGGGGTAACCGATGTAACGGCCGCGGAGGGGATTCGCCCGGTCCACCGGGACCGGCACGCCGCGTTGCAGCCTTTCATCGTGAAAATAGATCCCGTGCTCCTCATCGTTGCGGGTGAGGTTTTTCACAGAGAGGTACACCTGCTCCCGGGAGGCAAAACCGTATCCGTCCGTGGCTTCAACCAGGAGCTCCACAACACCAAACGGGATCGTTTCAGCCGGAACCGGAATTGAAAAAGAGTGGAGGTTCGTTGCGCTGTCTCGTTTCAACGGAAGCGGAGTCCCCGGGCTACCTGCAAAGCTGTACGTCGCCGTTCCGGCCGGATTGGAAAAGGAAATCGACCCTTCCAGCGATTTGTGAACATCCGTGCGGATCCCGATCCCGTTTTCCAACGGCACTGGTATACCCTTGCTGTCCGTTACCGTGGCAAAGGTTATCTCCGGCGCATCCCCCGCCTTCGTGAAACCGACTTCAACCGCCGGGCCTTCAAGCCCATTGATGTCCACCGCCCGGACCGCCACTTTGTGAGAGCCCGGAGCGAGCGGTGCGGGCGGCGTGAGATCAAACGCCTGTCCCGTATCGACAGACACCCCCTGCGCCCCGTCGATTGAATAAACGATACCCTTGATGCCGTCGTCATCCTTCAAAAACCCGGCAATCCTGTCGGCCTTCAGCATGTCACCTTGAGCGGGTGTAATAAGCGTCACCGTGGGCAGGTCGGCTTGAAAATCCAGGTCACGTTTGAATCGTTCTATTGTAGTGTTGCCTGTCTTATCAATCAGCGTTAACAACACATCGGCGCTTTCCTTGCCGGAATAGTCGAATTCCTGGGTCCAGTACGGGTCCCCCGGCCTCAGCGGAATTTCCACAGGTTCTTCTTTGCCGACTTGCCAGGTCAGTCGATCCACGCCTACTTCGTCCGCCACTTTACCGCTGATGGTGAATACGCCGTTGACGCTGTCCGTCTCGGTAGGAAAGAGAATGGTCAACTGGGGTGCCTTGTTATCTACAAAGAACAGGAACGCAGTCCGCTCGACGGATCCCATATTGTCCCGGCCTTCAAACCAGTAGATCGTGGCGCCGTCCGGGAGTTTGGTCGTATCGATATTCAAAGAAAACTCCGCAGACTCGGCGCTCCGGTCTCCCCGGAACTTGAGGGCCTGGTAGTATTGGCCGCCGTCGGAGCTGTAACTGACCGCCGCAATCCCGTTTCTATCGGACACGGTGCCTTTCAGTTCTATCTTGCCGTTCACAAGGTCGCCGTTTCCGTGAGAAGTTATTTCGAAGACGGGTTTATAACGGTCAAGATTGAAGGAGACGGTGCTTATCCTACCTTCAACGCCGTTGATGTCCGTGCCCTTCGCTGCGATGGTATACAGCCCGTCAAGCATGTCGCCGGTATTCAGGTTATAAGACCAGAAATCGGTCCCTTCCGCCCGGGTAAACCCGCCGTCGCCAATCGCCAGCTCCACCGCTTTAACGGCATCGTCGTCAACGCACGTACCGACGATGTTCAGATTACCGCCGACGCGGAGATTGGGCGTCGGGTTTGAGATGTTCGTAATTGGCAGATCGGATTCCGGATCGATAATGATGTTGTACGGCCCTTCGGTATATACATTTCCGGCCTTATCGGTACCCTCGATGATCAGGTTGTACTTGCCCGCCGCGTAGCCTGAAATATCGTAATCGTATTTCCATTGCTCGAGCCCGTTTACGGACCTGAATGCATCGATTTTTGGAGGTTTTTCCTCTGCCGCTGGAACCGGCTGATCGCCGGATGTCGGGGAAACGGTCACGACCGTATCACTTTCGCCGGCCGCAGCCGGCAGACCGTCGCTTTCCTGGCCAAATACGTTCAGCATGCCGGCTGACACGAATAAGCTCACCAAGATTATACGGATTGCTGGTATCTTCACAAAACCCTTCCCGAAAAGTCTATTGATACAGTTTTCAAATGCCGATCCCCGCGCTCGTGCGCCGACTATCTTTCATAATATCGATAGTTAGACGCTAAATCTAAAATCGATCCGTATGCGGAAATCCTTTTCACTGAAGAATATAGACCTGTTTCGAGAGGTCAACACGCCGTTTTCACGTCCGGCTATATCCTGATTCCGAGATACCAGCGGGGATACACTTCCAAAGCACGGCCGGGAATATCGGAGTTGGACAGCACCCACGGCGACCCTGAGTGGAAGTATTCGGTTTTTTCCGTTACCCCGGGAAGGTGGCCTTCAAGGCTTATCCCGCCGATCAGGGCGGCGCGGCCGAAGAGAGTCAATCCGAGGGTTCCCCGCACCATCGGATAGAGGCCGATAGTCATGCCGTCAGTCGATTGGGCGTAAGCGGGTATGTCCAAAAAATCGAGGGCTGAATCCTGTATCGCCATGCCAAGATCGACTCCGGACCCGAGGCTTTTGACCGATGCGTCGGCATCGATGAAGAACTGCCCGAACTCAGAGTGGATTCCCCACCCCAGACCGAGGGTAAGCGCACTCTCCGGGTGTTTATACGGGCCGCCGCCATAGACGAGGGTGTAAAACGCCCCGGCGCCGAGTTGAAATCCCGCGTACGTATAGCCGTTATTGTCCGACCAGAAGCTTGGATCGTACAGGCCGTTCCCCGATACGTTTATAAGCCCAAAGGCGAGGCCGTTCATTCTTCCGCTCACGTTCACCAGCCCGGCCTGGACACCGTTCACCTTCCCGCCGACGTTGATCAGTCCTAGTTGACCGCCGTTGACACTATCGGCAACGTTGAGGACACCGGTCGCCTGCACACCGTTCATTGAGCCGCCGGCAACATTCACCACGCCGGATCCCTGGAAACCGCTGACGGAAGCGCCGGCCACATTGAATACCCCGCCGCCCTGGAAACCGTAGACGTTGCCTCCCGTAACGTTGAAAACTCCCGCGCCCTGGAAGCCGTATGCATCGCCGCCGAGCACGTTGAATACCCCGGCGCCCTGGAAACCCGCCTGGTCTCCTTCCACGACATTGAATACACCGGCGCCCTGGAACCAGCGCGCCGACCCGCCGGCAAGATTGAATACGCCCGCGGCCTGCCCGCCGTATAAATCACCACCGGTTATGTTGAATACACCGGAAGTCTGCGCCCCGTATACGGTACCGTCGGCTAAATTGAAGACACCCGACGCCTGGCCGCCACGGACGCCGTTATCGACGATACTGAAAACGCCGCCGAGCTGGATGCCGTCGACGTCCTCGCCAACCACGTTTCCTACGCCCGCTATCTGCGTTCCCCGCAGATCCTCCCGCACCATGTTGAGCAGTCCGATGTCAAAACCGTTGATCCTGTACGCCGAGCCGACGAGCTTCAGCGACAATTCGTCGATAACCAGCCTCTCTCTCTCCCTGGCAACCATGTCCGGAATAAAAGTCAGCATTCTTCCGATATGCACAAGATCATCGACTATTTCGCCGGTAAGCTCGGCGACGCTGGTCACCGTTTCCGCCTCTTGGGAATCCTTCCCGGTGAAGGCGCCGCCGCGGCTTGTCGTCACTTCAGCTTTCATGGGAGAAAACGCTCCGGGCCTTATATCGACTTTTGAAGAGCTTGTAACCGATACCGAGGCAACGTTGAGCGATTCGCCGTCATCGATGGTCAGCGTGTAACTGCCTACCGGAAGTGCCAGCGCCAGAGGGGTTCCGGCATCCTTCCTCACCTCCGCCACCATCCTCCCGTCCCGGTCTTTGATAAACAATCTTCCCCGGAGGTCCTCATGCAGGATGATACCGGCGTTTGATACGCGCAAATCCGTGAGAATCAATTCACCGGAACCGGTAAGGCTGATCTCGTGGGAGGCGTGTTGAGGGCCGGCCAGGGTTGTCGCCGTTCTTGAAAGCGTTTCGCTGAAAGCGTAGGTGTAGGCTTCATTCAACGTCACCATTCCGTCGCGGGTGCTGTCCGCGGCGCCCCGCAGCGCCGACACAAGATAATGGGTGAAAAAAGATCCACCGATGCTGTCGGACTCCTGTGCCGCCTCGTCTTCAGAGCTCGATGTAAGAAATGCGTGTCCCTTTGTATTCACCGACTCGTCAAAAAGAAACGGCGACTGGCGCGTGCCGCCCTTCAGCCTGGTAAAGGCCCCGGAGGAACACGAATCGAGAATCGCGATATTGACATCCGAATCCATCCCGGTGATGTTGCCACGCAGTTCGACGTACCCGTAATGTTCGCCGCCAAGCAGCAGGCCCTGGTCATCCGAGTGTCCCGAATAGTACAACATAAACTCGACGCGCCGGGCGCCGGTCTTTGCGCCGGCAATGAGATTGCGTAACACCGCAAAACCGTCTTCGAGCTCTTTTCTGCTGGGATCCTCGAGCATCAGGCTGCTTCCCGGCTGTATTCCTCCCATTTCGGTCATCACTTCAGAAATGGCACGGGCGTCCTGTGCCGCGTAAGCCAATCTGACGCGGTCCGTACCGCCGTCATTCGAGCCGACAAAGAGCCCAAACCTGACAAGCCCTGCATTGTCCGCCTGTTCGCCAAACGCACAAACGGCGACAAGAAGAATGATGATTATTCCAACGAAAGGGCGCCGATGATTCATTTCGACACCTCCTTCCTTACTATCACTGACGTGTATTCAAGCTTATCCGGAAGCTGGAGCCGTTCTTTTCCTGGATCGGCGTTTTCTTTCACCAGGCTCACCGACAACCTGCGGGCCGCCTGGAGCACCGTATCCAGGTCAAAGGTTCTATCACTGGTCACGAAAAAAAACCGCTCGAAATCCGGAGCGTCGTCCAGACGGTACGAAAAATCCAGGGCAACCTCGCCTTCCCGCTTGAGGATGAGCGAACCGTTCTCGTTATCGGGCAGATGCAACGATACCACACCCCTTCCGTCTATAGAAAATATAACACCAAAAGCCTTACCGGCGGCATTATAACTTATCTGGATAAGATCGGATTCCCTGGCCACGGCGCCGTCGGTGAGCTGCTCCACGGCGCCATCGACTTTTCTATAGAGCGAGATGGCCGGATCCATTCCCTTAATTCTGGTTATTTCACTACCCGGCGCGCCCGTCTCCAGCGCCGCCGATCTTCTAAAAAGGAAGGGGCTGGTTCCGGCTACGATCGCCAGCGCCGCCGCTGCGAGAAGAACACCCAACCGGTGCTGATTAAACCAATTCGGTCTTACAACCGCGGACCGCTCATCTCCTCGAGCCGACTCGAGCCGGTTGAGAATCCTGCCCGCCATATCCGCCGGATCGTATTTTTTCAGTATCTCCCGGTTGGAAGCTTCAAGCTCCTCCAACCTCGCCGCGGCCTCCCCGGTTTTCATGAGCCGCTTCTTCTCCTCGGGAAGCTCATCGAGAAGTGCCTGTTCGAGATAAAGCTCGGGTATTCTGTCGTTCTTCATCTGCCTATACCTCTTGCATCGCTATGCCGGATTTCGCCAGGGTCCTGAGCCGCTTGCGTACGCCGGAAACGGAAAGGCCACAGAGCGCGGCGGTTTCCTCAAGGGTCATCCCGTCCACATAGTGGTAGACGGCAATTTCCCTGGTACCTTCTTTCTGGCTTTCGAAAATCTGGTCCAGGAACCGTTGGGTAACGACGCGGTCTTCAGGTCTGTCGCTTCCCGCTATCTGCGCGAGAAATTCTTCGTCGGCGTTCAAAGGGCCCCGCCTGTTCTTACGGATCACGTTCAGGCAGACATTTGTGGCGATCCTGTAGAGCAGGCTTGACGGAGCTGCATCGTGAAGTGTCTCCTGCCTGCGGAGGACCTGGACAAATACATCCTGCATCGCGTCCAGAGCGGCTTCTTCATCTCTCAGTAGCGATTTGCATCGTCTCAAGACCATCGGCCCGTATTTCCTGTAGAACCGTTCAACATCTACCGCCACGTGTTCTGCATCCTTTCCTCAATTACTTATAACAATCATACGGCAGCCGGCTGTTACCCGCGGTTCAAGTTTTTTAGAATGACAAACGCTGCATGGGTTTCAGTAGTCGGTTAATTGTACCATTGTGGAGATACACTGTGAATGATTGGCAGGTTTTTCGATCTGCCCTGGTGACAATTATCCGCTGAGAGCGTGTTGGATGATTACTGATGGAGGAAACAATGAAACACACGAAATTAGCAATAGTCGGTATGGTGATGATGGTGATTACCTGCGCCGTGGCTTCAGCGGACAGGCTTTTCAGCGTGACATCGGCATATTCGATGCCCATCGGAAACGACAAGGTCGATCC
>JAFGHN010000083.1 GCA_016930115.1 Spirochaetales bacterium
CCGGGGCCGTAAAACTCGACCAGCTTGTCCACAACGCCGAGACTCCTCAGAACCTGCGTCACCGCAAGCACCAGATCGGTGGCGGTCACGCCGCGCTTCAATGCGCCGTCCAATCGAACACCGATGATATCGGGCATCCGGATGTAGATGGGCTGGCCCAAGAGCGCGGCTTCCGCCTCTATCCCACCGACGCCCCACCCAAGGATGCCCAGGCTGTTGATCATCGTCGTGTGGGAATCGTTTCCCACAAGGGTGTCCGGGAAAGCGATTGGTTTCCCGTTGTCCGTCCCGCGCCGCACAACTTTGGACAGATACTCGAGATTCACCTGGTGACAGATCCCCGTAGCCGGCGGAACAACGGTGAAATTGTCGAAAGTTTCGGACGCCCAGCGGAGGAAGCTGTACCGTTCGCGGTTGCGTTCAAACTCTTTTTCGGCGTTGTACATGAGTGCGTAGCTGCTTCCGAACCTGTCCACCTGAACCGAATGATCGATAACAAGGTCGACCGGGATGAGCGGATTGATCCGCCGCGGATCGCCGCCCAAGTCCGCGAGGGAATCACGCATCGCGGCAAGATCGACGATCCCCGGCACGCCGGTGAAATCCTGCATGATGACCCGTGCCGGTTTGAAGGGTATCTCCCCGCCTGAGCCGCTCTTCCAATCGAAGACGTGCGATAGGTGGTCTTCCGTCACCAGGCGGCCATCCTGCTGCCTCAACACCGACTCGAGGAGTATCCTGGCCGATACGGGCATCGTTGAAACCGAAGGGAAACCCCGCGCCTCAAGGGACTTGAGGCTGTAGTAGAACAACTCACCGTCGCCGGTTTTGAGTTTTTTTAGCGTTTCATCACGCAGTTTTGACATGTTCCTCTCCGAAATAAGGATTTTCCTAATATAAGCAGGCTGGGGACGAATTCCAAGGTGGAACGCACCTCGCCGTCATGTTGTGTCATCATATTGAAAGGTCCGGGCGGATGCTATTATAATCGGCCGTACTACCCGCACTGCAGGAGTAACCTATGGCAACAATCGGAATAATAGGCGGCGGCAATCTTGGGGCGAATACCGCATTTTTCCTGGCCGAGAGAAACGTCGCAGATGTCATCCTGTATGACACCCAGGAGGGACGGCCGCAAGGCAAAGCCCTCGATATCACCGAGGCTTCACCGATCAGAGCCTACCTGTCGAAAGTTTCGGGAACAAACTCGATGGAAGAGATCTTCAACACCGACCTCGTCATCGTCGCGGCGGGCTCCGTGCGGAAGCCGGGCATGCAGCGGGATGATCTCTTTGGCGAAAACAGTGGAGTGATCAATGAACTGGCTGCCGCGCTGAAGACCTACAAGGGCGTCGTCATCATCGCCACCGAGCCCGTGGATTCGATGACCACACTTTTTGTTCGCACCTCCGGGCTGCCGTCCACAAGGGTGATGGGGATCGGCGGGTGCCTCGATTCGGCAAGACTGCGCTACCTCATCGGAAGGGAGCTCTCGATGTCGACCGAAAGCATAAGCGCGGTTGTCATCGGCCGGCATGCGAGCGATATGATTCCGCTCCCCGCTTACTGCCGGGTGTCCGGGATTCCGGTCAAATCGCTCATGACAGCTGGTAAACTTGCGGCGCTCATCGATGAGCTCAAGGAATCCGGAGACCTCATCGTCGATCTTGCGCAACGTTCAAGCGCATACTACGGCCCTTCCGCCGTGGCGTCGGATCTTGCGGAGGCTGTCGTCCGGGACACGCGGAGGATCATGGCGGTTTCACAGATGATGGACGGCCAGTACGGCATCAAAGGCGTGGCCTTAAGCCTGCCGTCGGTCATCGGCAGAAACGGCATCGAAAGAACGCTGACGCCGGTGCTCGAGGACGGGCAGAAGCGCATTCTTACCGACTCGGCAAAAGCAATCAGATCGGCAGTCGAATAACAGGCAGGCAGGAAAGATCATGAGCAAAGTAGCAATTATTGGGGCAGGAAACGTCGGCGCCACAACGGTGTATTACATCGCCGAAAAAAATCTCGCCGATGTCGTCATGGTTGACGTGGTTGAAGGACTACCGCAGAGCAAAGCCCTCGATTATCTCCACGCGGGCCCGCAGAGAAGGTACGGTGTGGAAATCGTCGGATCAAACGATTACTCCGCCATCGAAGGGGCAGACGTGGTTATCATGACCGCCGGGATGCCGAGAAAACCGGGAATGGACAGGATGGACCTGCTCAAGACGAACGTCGGGATTGCAAAGGCGGCGGCGCAGGCGGTGGCGAAGTACGCGCCGGATTCCGTTGTGTTGGCCGTCGCGAATCCCCTCGATGTCATCGCCATGGTCATGCTCAGAGAAACAGGATTCCCTCCCCAAAGAGTCTGCGGCATGGCGGGTGTTCTCGACACGAGCCGGTTTACCTATTTCATCGCGGACGCCTTGGGTATCTGGCCCGGCGATGTCAACGCGGTCGTCCTTGGCGGTCACGGCGACAGCATGGTGCCGATTCCCGAGTACACCTCGGTGGGCGGTTTCCAGATCACCGAGCTTCTTGACGCCCGGACGATAGAAAAACTCGTAGACCGCACGCGGAACGGCGGCGGCGAGATCGTCAACCTTATGAAAACCGGAGGCGCCTTCTACGCGCCTGGAGCGTCCGCCGCGCAGATGACTGAAGCGATCATCCGCGACGACAAGAAGATACTCCCGGCATCCGCCTATCTGCAGGGCGAATACGGGTATAACGGTCTTTTCCTGGGAGTACCGATTCTCCTCGGCGGGGGCGGAGTTGAGAAAATTATCGAGATAGAGCTCACCGGAGAAGAAAAGGAAGCTCTGCGCCTCTCAGCCGAGGGTGTGCTCGCCGGCGTCAAGAATCTCGACTCTCTGGAGCAAGCCGGGTAACGGAGACTGAAGCTGGTTTCCCGATATGCCGGTCAGAGCTCGGCGCCTTCGCGCACCGCGAGCAAATGCGGATACTCCCGTTCAAGTTTCTCTATCTTTGGCCGGTCCCAATAGACGATATAGGGATAATCCGGATTCAATTCCATAAAATCCTGATGGTATTCTTCTGCGATGAAAAAATCTTCCAGCGGCACCACCTCGGTGACAATCGGGCCGGAATACACGCCCGAAGCATCGAGAGCGCGAATGTATGCCTCGGCGGTCTTTTTCTGCTCCGCATCGGCATAAAAAACCGCCGACCTGTACTGAGGACCAACATCGGGTCCCTGATAGTTAAGTTGCGTGGGATCGTGAGCGACGGAGAAAAACACCTCGAGGATGGTGTCATAGGTGACGACTTCCCGATCAAAATCGATCCGGACCGATTCGGCGTGTTTCGTTTTACCGCCGGCAACGGTGTAGTATTCGGCGGTGCTCG
>JAFGHN010000344.1 GCA_016930115.1 Spirochaetales bacterium
ATCGGCCTTCGACCGCGGCATTATCTACAACGACTATGTCTGCCGCAAGATTGACGAATACTCTCTCCCACAGGCCCTGAAATTCCTTCCTGTCATAGAGTCAGGATGCAATCCGGATGCTGTGTCTCCTTCCGGAGCGGCCGGGTTGTGGCAGTTCATGCTGAACAGTATCGAGCCCTACGATCTGCAGGTAAATGAATGGATCGATGAACGCCGGGACTTCTGGAAATCAACCATAGCCGGGCTCCGCAAACTCCAATACAACCAATCGGTCCTCGGTGACTGGCTGTTGGCAATTGCCGCATATAACTGCGGTTTGAATCGTATGAAACTCGCGCTGGAGGAATCAACAAGCCGCGATTTCTGGGAGTTGGTGGAAAACGGCTACCTCCCTGAGGAAACAGCTACATACGTGCCGAAGTTCCTCGCGGTGGTGCACATCGCACGAAATGCACACGCTTACGGCCTGCAACTGCCGGCCGCTACCGGCTGGGAATGGGTGCGGATACGGTTAAACGGTCAGCTGAACCTGAGGTTGTTTACCAGGAACGCCGAAATACCCTTGGATATTCTTGCCCTCGGAAACGCAGAATTGCGCCACGATGTAACCCCGCCGGCGGAACATGCGTATCATCTGAAGGTTCCCGATATTTATTCCGATGTTATACATAGATTGCTGGAGAACGCGCAGATGTTGAACCGCTATTACGTACATGATATCCAGCCCGGTGACACCTTGTACGCTCTTGCAAGGGTTTATGGCGTTTCGATGGATACCATCAAGGAGCACAATCCGGGTATCGAGCCTCGTTTCCTGCAAGTCAACGCCAAACTCATCATCCCGGCGGTCAAGGAGATACCGTAAAGGTGAGCAGAAGGCAAACCGGTGTACTTGCGTCTCTCTTCATTATCTTTGTTTCTTCAGGGCTTTGCGCGCAGGGCGACTCGCTTGAAACATCTTCCTGGATTGACTGGAAGGCAGGCGTGCTGATAATACAGGTGAAGCGAGATATAGGCGACGAAAGCTCACCCGGAAAGGCGAGAGCCGCTTTCGAAGAATACCTGCAACGGGAAATCGGTTCGATTCTTATCGGCGCGCTCTATGACATAATTCTGGATTCTTACCGCACCGTAAAAGAGGCGGTTGAGAGGGACACCAGGCTGCTCGCTGCGTTGGTCGATCTGGGTAACCGGGCGGCACCGTCATACATTCATCTTACTACTACCCTTGACGGCGTAACGGCAGTTTATGAGTTTGATCTCTATCCGGATGTCCTTCAGATATTCGCCGATCACTCGACTCCGTTCGATCCCCCGCTTGAGCTTGACTTCGTGCCCACGATCGAGTATTCGGGAATGGTGATCTATGCAAAGGGTGAGTTTCCGGTACACGGAGAAGATCCGGCGCACAAGAGCCCGGAATCATTCCGCCCGTCGCTCATGCCGAAGTTATTCGACACGGAGATGGAGCTTGTCGCCGAAGTGGGAATGATGGACCCCGAGTATCTTGCCGAATGGGGTACCTTTGGCTACACCGATACGACCGACTACCTGAAACACAAAGACCGGATTGGCGTTACTCCGCTGTTTACCATGGCACGCGCGGTGTTCGGTGACAACCGTACTGACCTGCTCATACCGGTTGACGCCGCGCAAAAAATCCTGGCAACACCTGCGAACCGCGAGTTGATCCGGCAGGGCAGAATTCTTATTATCTGCGATATATCGGAAATTCCCGTTATTGACTAACCACTTCTTATGTGGTGTAAATGCACGTACACTCATGCGGAAGAATATGAAATCTGGAAGCGGCGCGCCTCTTACAACCGTGAGATCGCCATATACGAAAAACCATCATTGTGCAGCGTCTGGCGGGAGGCGGCCGGCATCGAGACGTGGGGCTTTCGATGTGCCCGTTGTGCGCCGGCTGCGAAAGCTGACCGGCGTCACGCTCTGTATTTTGACCGCGCTGGCATCGGGTTGTTCCGGCGGGAGTGAAGGCTGGGGAGTTTTGCTCTGGTCACAGAACGAGACATTATACCCGACCGGAACGATCGTCGAAGTGACGAATATTTCCCAATTGAATGAAACCTACGATATCAGGATGGACAAAAGATCGCCGGTGGGGTCAGTTGCCCAGTGGAGGCTGAGTTTCTTCAATAGAAAGTCCAGGGCCGAGGATTTCCAGACCGAATACGCGCCAAACGCCGACCTTTACGCTGTGGCCACCCTCGACGGCCTTCCGGTACGGGAACAACGCGACCCTGACGCGAAGCGCAGTTACAAGTTACGCAAGGGCGAAGTGGCAAAGGTGCTCAGGCGGGACGCGGAGAAATCCGTGGCCGGCGATATCGAGGGCTACTGGTATCAGATACTGACGGAGGGTGGCATCTCCGGATACTCCTTCGACAAGTATCTTGAAATACTCACACTCGATCAGTTGACCGGGAGTGATGCGCCCGGAGAGCGCGACGAGTTTCTTGAGCAGTTCCTCAGCTCTACCTTCAGGCCCAAGTACTTCAGATACATGCTGGATACGAGACGGATCGATCTACAGAGATTTCTTCCGGACTACGGCATATTCCCGGATCCGGAGAACCACGTCATTCACATAGTCACGGAAAATCACTCATCGGCGATAGAATATTCGGATATAACCCGCGTCACGGAAGGTACCCACGCGTTCGAAGGGTCGACGCTCCTCATGATCGTGAAAAACCCTTACGAGGTGAATCTCCAGTACTCCGACAGAGGTGTTCAGTACAGCGAGGAGTTCGTCCGCATCGATACCGATATAGACCTGCTCATCATAGAAGAGACGGAGCGCCGGGCGGCGATCTTTGAAGAGATTTATAACAGAGGGAATACACTCACCAGCTCCGCCTACGGCACTATTACGCTTACGGAAAACGGCGGTTTTATCTGGGAAGGTTACGACCGCCTCGTCCCGGGTGTTGTGAACCCTGCGGACGGTAACTGCGGAGCTGTTGATTTCAGACTACACCTTGGCCAGGAACCGGCCAAACGCTACAACGGGATCATCTCTTTTGTCTTTGATGGTTCCAATGCCGTGCACTTTCTCTACAGCATGGAAGATCAGGGAATCAGACTCAAGCACCTTACCTATACGCCGAACAATGATAGGCCGCTTCTGGTGGAGGAAGAAGGAAACTCTCCAATCGTCATTTTTTTCAGATTCTCCTTCGAGGAAGCGACCTAAAGCCAAGGCATTTGTCATGAGGAATCTTCAAATCGCACACGTTAGCCATGCTTTTGGAAACCGGGACGTGCTGCAAGACGTATCGCTGTCCCTCCGCCGCGGGTCAAAGACGGCGCTTACCGGAGATAACGGAAGCGGCAAGACAACCCTTTTGAAAATCGTTGCCGGGCTGATGAAACCCGATGCAGGCGAGATTATCGCACCGAAAGGATCCGTGCTCGCCTATCTCCCGCAATCCGGCGTCGTACATACCGGTTCAAGTCTGCGGGAGGAGTCGGAGAGCGCTTTCGGGAGGTTTGAAAAGCTCATAGAGGAGAAGCGCGGGATAGAGGAGTACCTTGCTCGGTCAAAAGAAGGCGACAGCGGCCTTGACGTTTATCTGGAGCGTCACCATGAGATAGAACAGACGCTCCTTGACGGCGGCTATTTCAGGCGGGAGGAGCAGATACATCGCGTTCTTACCGGCATCGGTTTTGCAGAATCCGATTTCACCCGGATTACCGATGAGTTTTCAGGCGGATGGCAGATGCGTATCGCCCTGGCCAAAGTCCTCCTTGAACAACCGGACGGGTTGCTGCTCGACGAGCCCACCAACTACCTCGATCTGGAAGCCCGCGATTGGCTGGAAGACTTCTTGCACTCCTATCCGGGGATCGTCATCGTGGTTTCCCATGACCGGTATTTTCTGGATGCAACTGTCGACACGGTGGCTGAGTTGTGGAACGGAAAAATCAACTCGTATCGTGGAAATTTCTCACAATATGAAAAGAAACGAGCCGTCGAGCTCGAAACGATAGTCGCCGCCTATCAAAAGCAGCAGGATGAAATCGCGAAGACCGAGGATTTCATCCGCAGGTTCAGGTACAACGCCTCAAAAGCCGCGCTGGTGCAAAGCCGGATCACAAAGCTTGAGAAGATGGAAATCATTGAAATACCCGAGAGCCTTAAACGAATCCATTTCTCCTTTCCAAAGGCGCCGCATTCAGGGAATCAAGTCCTGAAGGTAAACGGAGTATCGCGTTCCTATGGAGGCGAAACAGCTCTTGCCAACGTGTCTTTCGAGCTCACCAGAGGCGAAAAGCTCGTCATCATGGGGGCAAACGGAGCCGGAAAATCAACGCTGATGCGGATTCTTGCCGGCAAAGACGGGGGATTTTCGGGAACCGTCGGCTATGGGGCCGGCGTCAGCCAGGGCTACTTCTCACAGGAGAACGATGAGCTTTCAGAACATGCGACGGTGTACGAAGAAGTGGAAAAATCTTCGCCGACGGAGTTGATACCCAAACTACGAAATATCCTCGGCGCTTTTCTGTTCCGCGGAGACGATATCTACAAGAGAGTATCTGTCTTGAGCGGCGGCGAACGTTCGCGGCTCGCGCTTCTCAAATTGCTGCTCAATCCGGCCAACCTGCTTGTCCTCGACGAGCCCACCAATCATCTCGATATGGCCTCGACAAGAGTGCTGATGGAAGCGCTTCAGCGGTTCGATGGCACGGTGGTCTTTGTTTCCCATGACAGGCATTTTATCATAGGTATCGCCACCCGCGTTCTCGAGCTCAATCGTGGTGTTGCCAGGAACTTTCCCGGTGATTTCGAATATTACATCCGCCGAAAGGAAAACGATGAGGCGGGAGGTCCGTCCGGACCGGTAAATAAGACGTCGCCCGGTGTTTCCCATGGCGAGCACAAGGAACAGAAGAAAATCAGAACCCTGCTCAAGCGGCTCGAACGCGACGAGCAAGCGATTATGGAAAAACTTGACCAGCTTGAGGCTCACCGACGGGCGCTTATGAGAGAAATGGCAGAACCCGATGCCTACACCAACGGCGAACGGATTAAAAGCTTGAAGACCAGGCTCGCGGAGGTTGAACGCGAGCAGAACGGCCTTACCGCAGATTGGAACAGGCTCGAGGCTGAGAGAAAAGGGCTGCCCGAGCCTATAATTGATTAAAACAAGCGCGCATAGTATTTTAGCGGCAAGATGAAAATAGTCTCCTGGAACGTAAACGGCATCCGTGCAATTGCGCGCAAGGGTTTTACGGAATGGCTCGGGGCTTCCGGCGCTGATGTGGTGTGCGTGCAGGAAACCAAGGCATCTTTGGGGCAACTCGAGGACGAGATAGTCAAGGTCCCCGGGTACACGTCCTGCTTCAAATCCGCTGAAAAGAAGGGGTACAGCGGGGTCGCCGTCTACTCAAAAAAGGAACCGGCGGCCGTTTCAACCATCGGATCGCCTGAGTTCGACGCGGAGGGAAGAACGTTGGTGGCGGAATTCCGGGGTCTGACGGTGATCAGCGCCTATTTCCCCAACAGCAGGGACGGCGGCGGGAGGCTGAAATACAAGCTCGATTTCTGCTCCGCCATGCTTGACTACTGCAAACGCCTGTCTTCGCAAAAGAAGCCGTTTGTGCTGTGCGGAGATTACAATATCGCCCATAAACCGATAGACCTCGCGAGGCCTGAAGAAAACGAAAGCTCCGCCGGGTATTTGCCCGAGGAAAGGGCATGGCTGGATCTTTTTCTTGCAAGCGGATTTGTCGATACTTTCAGGATGTTCAATCAGGAGGGCGGGAATTACACCTGGTGGTCCTACATCACAAAAGCCCGCGAAAGGAACATCGGGTGGCGCCTGGACTACCACTGCGTTCCCGAAACTTCGAGAAAACGGGTGAGGTCCGCCGGAATCTTAAGCGGTGTCATGGGCTCAGATCATTGCCCGG
The DNA here is from genome assembly GCA_016930115.1 of Spirochaetales bacterium. Taxonomy (GTDB): domain Bacteria; phylum Spirochaetota; class Spirochaetia; order ARS1246; family ARS1246; genus JAFGHN01. Next base: position 5,941 of record JAFGHN010000344.1, read on the forward strand.
TGACCGTGGACATCGACCTGGGGGAATGAGCTTTGAAAATCAGGATACGATACAATGCGCCGGTGACGCTGA
>JAFGHN010000014.1 GCA_016930115.1 Spirochaetales bacterium
ATGCCGTACTATGAAGATCTTGTCAAAGAGATACTCGAAGAGGATTTCGGCCCCGGCACGCGGGCCAAACAGGAAGCGGTGCTCAAACGGCTTTCGATAAACGAAGAAAAGACAACCAAGAAGATAACGGTTGACCTGAGAGCGATCCTTCTCGACGCAATCCGCGTGCTTTCCGCATCGGGAAAACCGGTCGAGAGGGCCCTGGCGAAATTGAACGAGAGCAGCTCGATTATCGAGGAATACAGGAAAAGGCTCGACAGCCCGTTCCGCAGATGGCTTGACCGGATACTCGGCCGCAAGCCTGAGAACCGGACATACCACGTGGAAATCGTCGATCCCGCCACGACCGTGGCCAAGCCGATGATGGTGGACTTTGACACGCTGCACGGGAAAGGAGTCCAGACCGCGAGAGTCATTGGTTCCTACGCAAGCAAGTCAAACGCCGCCTACGCCCGGTTGGAGGCGATGGATGAAACCGGACTGTACATGCTGCTTGAGCGCAATATTGGTGAAGTGCAGAACATGGTGAAGCTTTTTCCCGCGTTGCACACATATTTTCAGGAAGAGATGGACGCCAACAACCGCGGGAAACTGCGGGGCGTGAAGCTCGAGGTGAACGCCATACGAAACGCCGTGTTAAAGGCAAACCAGCTCCGCCATGAATACGTGTCAAGAAAAGAGGAAGCCGAACAGCTTAAGAAGCTCGGCATCCAGTGAGATAGGTGGGCCCGCTGCTCGCTCCTGAGCTGACGACGCCGCGCCGGCTTCGTGCAAGCGCGAAAGGCCTCAAACCGCGGCCTTGAAGATACCAAGAACCCTGAAATTATCAACGGCTTCCCCGAAGCGATCGAACGCTGCGTGGTAGTCGGCCTGTCCGGGCGGAATCTCCAGATCGACGTAAAACATGTACTCCCACGGCTTTCCCGGAATCGGTCTCGATTCGAGCTTCTTCATGTTCAGCCGCTCCTGGGCAAGGATCTGCAGACAGTGAAACAGCGCTCCAGGCTTATCGAGCGTTGAAAACACTACTGAAGCCATGTCCGCATCAGCGGTCATCCGCGTTTCCTGCCGGGTGATGATAAAAAACCGGGTGTAATTGTGCGGGTTTGTCTCTATCCCTTCCTTCAGCACTTCGAGCCCGTACACTCTTGCCGCCTGGGCGCTGGCAATGGCTGCGTATTGCCTGTTCTGCTCCTGCTTCACATGGGCGACCGCGCCGGCGGTATCGTAGAACGGCACCCGTCGTACGCCTGGTATCGTATCGAGAAAACGGGCACACTGGGCGAGCCCCTGGGGGTGGGAATAGATTTCGGTAAGGCTCGATACATCGGTCCCTGGAAACCCGATGAGGTTATGGATGATTCTTATTTTCTTCTCTCCGACGATACCGATATCGGGATACTGGAGCAGAAGATCGTAGTTTTCGTGTATTGAACCGGAAAGGGAGTTTTCAATCGGCACGATGCCGAAACCGGCGGTGCCCGACAGGACGCTTTCAAATACGTCCCGAAAGCTCTCGCACGGCATGGACCTGACATCGTCGCTTTCGAAGTACCTTTTGAGGGCGAGCTCGCTGAACGCCCCCGGCTCGCCCTGAAACGCCACCTGAGCCTGAATCGCCGATTCTTCCCAGGCTCGCCGGACTCCACCCGGTGCGTCCGTTCCGCTTTTGAAAACAGCATCGCCGGGTCCCGCGGCGTTTCCTGGGCGTCCGGCAGCCGCAAGGTTGCCGCGCAACGGAAGCCGTGCCACCTCCCTGCCGACCACCGGAGCGAGCACCTCAATGTCGCGCATCAGCTTCTCAAACTGCGCGGGATAGAGCGACTGCGGGCCGTCGGAAACCGCTTTCTCAGGGTCAGGATGCACCTCGAGCAGAATACCGTCCGCCCCGGCGGCTACGGAGGCAAGCGCCATCGGCGGCACCTTGTCCCTGATGCCCGTGGCATGGCTTGGATCGACAATGATGGGAAGATGGCTGAGCTTGTGCACCACCGGGATGGCGGATATATCGAGGGTGTTGCGCGTGTAGGTTTCAAAGGTGCGTATACCGCGTTCGCAGAGAATGACCTGCTCGCTGCCTTGGGCGAGGAGATATTCGGCGGCCATGAGCAGGTCCTCTATGGTGGCGGCGAAACCCCGCTTCAGGATCACCGGCTTCCTCAAGGCCCCGACGCGTTTCAACAGCTCGAAGTTCTGCATGTTCCGCGCCCCTATCTGAAAGACGTCGACATACTCGCGCATCATATCAGCGTAGTCGGTACCAACGATCTCCGAAACGACGGGCATCCCCTCCTTTTCTCCGGCCTCTTTCAGGAGCTTGAGCCCTTCTTCGCCCATGCCCTGAAAGGAGTAAGGGGACGTCCGGGGCTTGAAGGCGCCGCCGCGGAGCATGACGGCGCCGGATTCCCGGACCAGCCGCGCGGTTTCCAGCACCTGCTCACGCGATTCAACGGAGCACGGCCCGGCTATGACGGCGATACGCATACCGCCCACCTTCACCGGCCCGACTTGTACGACGGTGTCTTCCTTCTTGAACTCCCGGGAGGCAAACTTGTACGGTTTGGTTATCGGTATCGCCCGGTCTACGCCCGGAAGCAACTCCACTTCGCGAAGATCCATCGGGGCGAGGCCGACGGCGCCGAAGATCGTCTCTTCTTCACCGACAATCTCACGAATGCGAAATCCCCGGGACTCGAGGAAATCACGCAATCGCTGCTTTTCATCGTCTTTTATATTGTGTTTGAGAACTATAACCATGGCCGTAGCAACGTATTCCCCTCGACCGCAGTTGTCAAGTGCTGTTATACTGCATAGTTACACGGCTCAATACGCCGTAATGAATATCGCGGAGGCAGTCATGAAAGATACAATACCAAAGCTTCTGGTTGAAACCGCAAGCGACTACCCTGAGCATGTCGCGCAGCTTTCAAAAGACGAAAACGGCGAGTTTCGGCCCACTACCTTCTCCGGGCTTCTTGTTGAAGTCTGCAGCTTTGCCGCAGGGCTGAAGAAGCTCGGAATCTCCCGCAACGATCACCTGGGGCTTATCTCGGAAAACAGAAAGGAATGGCTGATAGCCGACCTCGCCGTCATGTGCATCGGCGCGATCGACGTGCCGCGGGGATGTGACTCCACCGCGGATGAGCTCAAGTTCATCCTTGATTTTTCAGACTGCAAAACCTGTTTCGTGGAAAACACCACGCAGATGGAAAAAATTCTCACGAGAAGAAGCTCCATACCCGCACTCCGGCGTTTCATCGTTCTCGACAACGGCTACAAAGCCGGAAACATCGAGAACACCTCCGGGCTTGAAGTCCTCAATTTTTCCGAGGTGATGGAGACCGGCAGAGCACAGTACGCCGCGAATCCGCAGGAGATACTCAATGAGATCGAGAAAGGTAATGAAAATGATACGGTGACCATCATATTCACCTCGGGCACCACAGGCGAACCGAAGGGGGTCATGCTTTCACACAGGAACTTCCTCCACCAGGTGAAACATGTGCCCGACCTGATTACCGCCGGTCCGGGGGACAGATGGTTAAGCGTACTTCCGGTATGGCACTCCTTCGAAAGAATAATGCAGTACGTGACCATCGGCAGCGCATCGGCGCTCGCCTACTCCAAGCCAATCGGCAAGGTGATCGTCGCAGACATGGCCAAGGTGAAGCCCACGTGGATGGCTTCGGTACCAAGAATCTGGGAAGCACTGCGAAACGGAATTTATCAGAATGTCAATTCGGAAGGCGGCATCAAGAAGGCGCTCTTCCTGTTCTTTGTGGCGGTCGGCAAAGCGCACTCAAACGCTTCAAATCTTGTCCGTGGTCTGGTTCCGCAGTTCAAAAAACGCTCCCGCGTTCTGGATTTCCTGGCCGGAATCCTGCCGTTTATCCTCCTGTACCCGCTCAGGGCACTCGGTAACGTGCTGGTGTTCAGCAAAATCAAACACCGGTTGGGAGGCAGTTTTGTTGCGGGCATATCGGGCGGCGGTGGACTGCCTTCCGCCGTCGACGGATTCTTCCAAGCCGCAGGGGTATTGCTTATCGAGGGGTACGGGATGACCGAAACCGCTCCGGTGCTTTCTTTGAGGCTTCAGAAGCGTCCGGTCCCCGGCACCATCGGCCCGATATTCCCGGGGACGGAGTTCAAAATAGTTGATGAGAACATGAAAGAGCTTGGGCCGGGAGAACAGGGGGTGCTGATTGTCCGCGGCCCACAGGTGATGTCCGGATACTACAAGAGGCCGGACCTTACGGCAGCGATTATGGACAAGGACGGCTGGCTCAACACCGGCGATCTGGCGATGAAGACACACAAGGGTGAGATAAAGATCGTGGGGCGCGCGAAGGACACGATAGTGCTCATGGGCGGGGAGAACGTGGAACCCGCACCAATCGAGGAAATCCTCAAGGAATCACGGTACATCTCAACGAGCGTGGTGCTTGGGCAGGACAAGAAATTCCTCGCGGCCCTTATCGTAGTTAATCTGGATAATCTGAAAGCTTTCGCCCAAGAGAACGGTGTTCCCTATGAATCGGAATCCGATCTTGTGGAAACGAGGGAAGTACAGGAGCTGTTCAGGTCCGAGATCAACAACCTCGTCAGCGCAAAGAACGGGTTCAAGAGTTTTGAACGGATCAACAGGTTCCATCTGCTGTCAAAAGAGTTTGAAGTGGGCAGGGAACTTTCGGCAAAGCAGGAGATCAAGCGCCACGAGATCGACAAAATATACGCAAGACAGATAGAAAAGCTGTTTCTGTAGCTGACGCCAGGCCGGCCGCGTTTACGTCCGCAAACGTAGCGCGGCCGCTCACGGGCGCCGTATCAGAATGTTCGCCTCCGCATGCAGGCGACACAATGGATCCGACGCGCACCGCAACGGGCCACTATCCATCGCATTATCGGGAACAAAGACAATATTATGGATATTTTTGATATAATGGGTTAAATTTATATCAAACATACCAAGGAACCGTCTATGAAAAGAGTCCTGTACGCCGAGGATGAATACACAAACAGAAAACTCATTGAGATGTTGCTTGAACAAAGGGGGGTACGGTGTGACCTTGCAGAGAACGGCGTCGCGGCCTTCGAAATGTTCAAGAAAAATGATTATGCGCTCGTTCTCCTGGACCATTATATGCCCGGACTTTCCGGGGGCGAGGTCGCAAGGAAAATAAGGGCCGGGGGATCCTCGGTCCCTCTTATCGCCATCACGAGCGACGACAGCCAGGTCCCGGCACTTGAAGAAGCCGGTTTCAACAGGGTGTTTTTGAAGCCGATGAGAGGCCCTGAATACATGGATACGATCATGAGCTACCTTGAAGATGCGCAGGTGCCCGCTTCAGACGGCCGGGCAAGTTGAACGGCGCTATTCCTCACTCTCGTCTTCCTTGGACGGCGGCTCTCTCATGACCAGCCGTTCCACGACACCTTGAAGGCGGTTTCTAAAAATGACGCCGAGGGCAAACAACACCGACGCGACGCCGAGGATGATTCCCGCCACAACCCACTTGTTTGCGGCCGCGGCGCCGCCGATCCCGGCGCTCCCCACGATCCCCGGGAGTCTGCCTATCATCGAAACGAAGACGAACGCCAGGTATCTCATGGGAGAAAGGCCGGCCACGTAGCACAGTATGTCTTTCGGGATGCCGGGAATCACAAAGAGAAGGAAAAACGCAATCTGTGAGCGGGGAGATCTCGAGATTGCATCGAACTTCTCCAACCGCTGTTCACCGAACAACGCCCGTACGAAAGGCACGCCGAAAACCCTCGCCAGGAGGAAATTGAAGGACGATCCCAGAAGGATACCCGTCACCGAGAGAAGCGAGCCCTGCACCGTCCCAAAGAGGTAGCCGCCGGCAATTTGGGGGACCTCCCCGGGTATGACAAAGATGACAACCTGTATGAATTGCAGGCCGATGAACGAAAGAGGGGCCGCTATTCCCCAACTTTCCACAGCTTCTTTGATGTTTTCCGATGATGAGAAGACCTGCCAGATCTGCTGCCTGAAGATCAGCACCACAATCAAAACAGCCGCAATAAACAGCGGGAATACAACAAAAGAGACAATCTTCTGAGGCCGTAGAGCTTTCTGTCCCACGGGACACACTATACAGGCCGCGCGGAAGGGTCTCAATACCGCGTGGGGCCAATGCATTATTGATTATGATGCGGATTATCAGTATAATGGGAAAAATGAAATCAGCTGACAAGAAGACTACTCAAAAGACCACTTTCAAGGTTAATCAGGAAATTGTGTACCCCCTGCAGGGCGTCGGAAAAGTACTCAGAATCGAAGAACGGCCCTTCAAGGAAGAAATGCTCCTGTACTACATTATTTACCTTGAAGTGTCCGACATGACCGTTATGGTTCCCGTTGATAAGGCTGAAGAACTGGGGATACGCGCAATCGTGAGTAAACCTGAGTCTGAGAAGGCATTGAAGCTGATTTCTGAAGATTATGAGCCTGTTTCAACGGACTGGAAGCTTCGCTACCAGATGAATCTTGACCTGTTGAAAAGCGGTAGCGTTATGGACATTGCCACCGTCGTCAGAACGCTCTACCATCGGAGCAAAATCAAGGAACTTCCAATTCTTGAACGCAAGCTCTTCGACAACGCGCTCAAATTGCTTGTTGACGAGGTGTCCTTCTCCATCAACAAATCCAAAGAAGACGTTGAAGCCCTTGTATTCAGCAGGCTCGAATCGAGATAGAGGCGTGTGAGCGATCCCGGTACCGGAAACGCACATGAGCGCGGCGTTGCCGCGGTAATCACGGCCGCCGGCAGAAGTTCACGAATGGGCGGCGTCAAGAAAGAACTGGCTCTCATAGACGGCGTGCCCGTTCTCCTGAAAACGGCGAGAGTATTCGCAGGGTGCGGAAAAATCGGTCACATCGTCATAACCCATCCACCCGGGGACACCGGCTTGCAGGCCGTTTTTGAAAGAGAGGACCTCGAGATCATCTGGGCTCCCGGTGGAGAAACAAGACAGGAATCGGTATATCATGGCCTCCTTGCACTGGAAAGACACGCGCCTGAATACGTGCTGATTCATGACGCGGCGCGGCCGTGGGTAACATGTGAGCTTATCAATGCGGTGCTCGAAGGCGCCAGAGAACACGGGGCCTGTATTCCGGTTGTATCTCATATCAATGCTCCCAAACAGTTAAACGGCGCCGGTGAGATCATCGGCCACCTCGATCGTGCTTTCGTCGTCGGCGCTCAGACACCTCAGGGTTTTCGTTACTCGGAAATACTGCGCGCCCATGAAGCGGCACGGCGGAACTCCGTGGAATACCCGGACGACGCGGAAGCGTATCACAACGCCATCGGAAGCGTTTTTGCCGTTCCCGGAGATCCCGACAACAGAAAAATCACCTTCAGGTACGATGTATGATAAAAGTGGGCATGGGCTATGACATTCACCTGCTTGCAAGCGGGGAAAAACTTTTGCTCGGTGGCGTGGAGATTTCTTCCGCGGTCGGGAGCGTGGGACACTCGGACGCAGACGCCCTCATCCACTCGATAATAGACGCGCTGTTCGGCGCCGCCGGGCTCGGTGATATCGGAGAGCACTTCCCGCCGTCCGACCCTGCCTATCGCGGTATTTCGAGCAGGGCGCTGTTGAAGAAAGCGGCCGCCGAGATCGGCGAACAGAAGTTCAAGGTCGTCAACATCGACGCCACCGTCATTCTGGAAAAACCTTCTCTTTCATCATACAAAGGCCAGATGCGGAAGAATATCGCGGAGGATCTTCACATCGATCCGCACGCGGTAAACATCAAAGCCAAGACAAAAGAAGGCGTGGATGCCACCGGTGAAGGGCGCGCGGTTGAAGCGCAGGCGGTCGTGCTGCTCGAGGGTCCTTCTGCCCCCGGCCGGGCTTAAGCAGACGTTGAAACGGCGGCAGGCAGGCAGGTAATGCCAAATAAGCGTGATTGGGACAGGCAGGTCAGCCTCATCCGGGAACACGTGTTCGGCTCCGAGTTACCTTCAGTTTCGAAGATAGCCGTCGGAAAGAGAGACCCCTTTCGGGTTCTCATTTCAACGATCATCTCCCTGCGGACAAAGGATGAGGTGACCTCAGCCGCTGCGGGAAGGCTCTTTGAGCTTGCGGACAGCCCGGATGGAATGGTGCGTCTGCCTGAGAAGAAGATCGCCGAAACCATATTCCCCGCGGGATTTTACAGACAGAAGGCGCGCCAGATAAAGGAATGCTCACGGATTATCAGGGAAGAGTATCACGGCAAAGTGCCGGATTCGAGAGATGAGCTGCTTGCGCTCCCGGGCGTCGGATTGAAAACGGCAAACCTCACGCTTAATCTGGGCTTTGGCGTGGAGGCGATCTGTGTGGACACGCACGTTCACCGGATTTCAAATCGCCTTGGATGGGTGGCTACAAAAACCCCGGATGATACGGAACGCGAATTGACTTTGGTCCTTCCCCGAAAGTACTGGATAGAAATAAACAGTCTCCTGGTCACCTTCGGGAAATCGGTGTGTACGCCCTTAAGCCCTTTCTGCTCCACCTGTCCGCTATCCACCGCATGTCCCCGCACCGGTGTGACACGCAGCCGCTGAAAAAACGCCCTACTCCTCGGCGACGAGCAGCGTTTTAGGATCGAGCATGAGGTGCATGTCCCGCGGTTCGAGCTCACTGTGGTCTTTGACCACCTGAAATCTTACGCGGTCTCCCACGAAGCGGAGCGTTACAAGAACACAGACCAAATCCATGAAAGGTTCGACGATATATGGTACGCCGGTGTCAGCAAAGATCTCTTCAACGCTCCCGTCTCCCAGACTCACGCTGAACCATACTTCAAGATCAAGCTCAACCGCAAAGTTACGGATCAACTCAAGATCTTCACGGCTCACCATTTTTATGTCGAATCCGTCAAAAATGACGGTATCTGCGTCAAAATTGCCGTCTTTGATCAGAGCCCGCAGGCTTCCCAATATCTGCTCGGTTTTTATGCCCCGCTGGCTGAAGTTCATGATCACCCGGTTACGGATAATTTCATCATGCACTTCAACAGCGGACTCAAGGTTCCGTTTTTTGGCTATTTCCTTGAAGATGTTCTCGTACCAGTTGATGATATGGTCTACCTTTGCCGCAAACGAGACGTGGATAACATGTTTATCCCGAAACAGTTGGTCCGTGGCTATATGCACCAGACAGGCGGTCTTCCCTACTCCCTTTTTTGACGCAAGGACACCGATATTCCCTTTGCCGAGCCCGCCGTGTATCGATTTTTCGAATATCCGTAAGGGGCTCCGCCTGTTAAGCTCCGACCTAACCATGCTCTCTCTCCTTTCTATAGTTTTCTACCAACTGCTCTGAAACGCTCTTTGGAACGCGCCCGTACTTGAGAAACTCCATGGAGTACTCAGCCTTTCCCTGAGTGAGAGACCTGAGCATGGTCGAGTAGCCGAACATTTCACTCAGCGGGACTTCTGCATCGACCCGTGTGGACACGCCGCTTTCCTCCGAGCTGACGATGACGCCGCGTCTCTGATTGATGCTGGCAAAGACGTTCCCGGCAAATTCACTGGGTGCGTCGACCGAGACTTTCATGATCGGCTCTATTATCTGAGGAGCGGCCGATTTATACGCCTCCCGGAAGGCGCCGATGGCCGCCGACTGGAAGGCCAGATCAGACGAGTCAACCGAGTGAGACGCGCCGTCGTTGATGGTAATCGCCACGCCCACAACCGGGAACCCGATGAGGGATCCCCTTTCCATTGCGGTCTTGAAACCTTTTTCACAGGCGGGTATGTACTCGGTGGGGATTGCCGCGCCGCGTATCGCGTTGTTGAAGACAAAGTCCCCTTCCGTGGTTGGAGCGACGAAACCGGCAATCCTGCCATACTGCCCCTGGCCACCGGTTTGTTTTCTGTGGGTATAATCGAAGGATGCCTCCCGGGTGATGGTTTCCCGGTAGGCGACTTGCGGAGCACCGGTTTCAACATCCGCTTTATACTCTCTCCGCATCCGTTCGACGTACACGTCGAGGTGGAGCTCCCCCATACCCTGGATAATCGTTTCAGAAGAATCCGGGTCAACATAGGTCTTGAAGGTGGGATCTTCCTTCGTGAACCTGCCCAGAGCCTTGCTCATATTGTCTTCAGATTTTTTGTCTTTCGCTTTGATTGCCAGCGAAATCACCGGGTTGGGAACGTACATCGAAGTCATTGAGTAGTTCAGGTCCGCGCCGACAAAGGTATCGCCCGACGCGCAGTCAATTCCGAAGAGCGCGACGATATCGCCGGGGCCCGCCGCTTGAATTTCTTCCATGCTGTTTGCATGCATGCGAACAAGCCGGCCGACCCTGAGCTTGCGGGACAACCGCGTGTTGAAAAGAGTCTCTCCCTTCCTGACGGTGCCCTGATAAATACGGATGTAGGTGAGCTGTCCGTACTGACCGTCCTCGAGCTTGAACGCCAGCGCGACCGCCGGTTTTCCCGGGTCCGACTCAAGCACGACTTCTTTCTGTCCCTCATCCAGATCATACACGATATTCGTCACCTCTGCCGGGTTCGGCAGGTAGTGAACCACCGCATCGAGGAGTTTCTGCACTCCCTTGTTTTTGTACGCGGAGCCGACGAGTACGGGAACCAGATCGCGTGCAACGGTGCCTCGCCGGATCGCGTCCCTGATCAATTCCTCGGTTGCCTCTCCTTC
>JAFGHN010000084.1 GCA_016930115.1 Spirochaetales bacterium
CCAGTACTACAACTATACGATTTTTGAAGCCGAGGTGGCCTCAACCTTCAATGAGCAGCTCCTTGCCAAATACATGATGGATCGCTCACAAGACGAGCGCATGACGGCCTACCTCATCGGTAAGCAACTCGACGATATGGTGGCGACGATATTCAGACAGACGATGTTCGCCGAGTTCGAAGACCGTGCCCACTCGCTTCTCGAGTCGGGCAACCCTCTCACGGTGGACTTGCTCCGGAGCACCTACCGCGAGCTCCTCGAAAAGTATTTCGGCCCGAACGTCGGGCTCCTCGAGCAGAGCGACCTGGAGGGCTTGCGCATCCCCCACTTCTACAGGGCTTTCTACGTATACAAATACGCGACGGGCCTCACGGCGAGCATTGCCCTCTCAAAGCGTGTGATGGAGGGAGGGGAAGAAGAGCGGAACCAGTACCTCGCTTTCCTGAAGTCCGGCGGTTCCAAGTTCCCGTTGGAATCTCTGAAATCAGCCGGCGTGGATATGAGCAGGCCCGGGCCGGTGCAGGATGCGATGGACACGTTTTCTGAGCTCCTGGCCCGGCTGAAATCGATGCTGTAGTCAAACCGCCGGGCGGCGCTGGAGCACCGATATGTATGTGAACGACAACATCAACATTCCTGACTCGGAAATCGAATTGACCGCCGTCCGTTCAAGCGGCCCTGGCGGTCAGAACGTGAACAAGGTCGCCACCGCGGTTCAACTGCGATTTGATATAGCCGCGTCCTCGCTTCCCGAGGAGGTACGCACTGCACTGCGCGATATGAAGGATAAAAGGATCTCCGCGGACGGGGTGCTCCTCATCAAAGGAAGACGCCACCGGACGCAGGAGCGAAACAAGGCTGATGCTCTGGACCGTTTCAGGAGCCTCGTCCTCAAAGCCGCCCTGGTACAGAAGTCCAGGAAGGACACACGTCCTTCGCGCGCCGCGAAGCAGCGCCGGATCGATGAAAAGAAGAGACGGTCCAGGGTGAAGGAGGAGCGGAGGCGGGTGGAGCCCGAATAAGGGCTGCATCGAATGACAAACCCGGCGGCCCGGTCTTCAGCTATTCGCCGCTCCTAACGACCAAAGAGCCCGTGGAGGTAATTCCTGCAGCTGACGGCGTCCTGGAGCGGCTCGTCGGTCGGTGCAAATTCGAGCAACAGATCACCTGTATAGTTGCCCGCATCGAGCCAGGTCAGCACCGCGCGAAGGTCTACGTACCCGTCGGCAAGCCCGGTCGAGACGCCTGATTTGTTCTTTTGCTTCATGTGGACCGATGCGAGCTCTTCTATTTTGACGACACGCCGGAATTCATCCACGCTCGAGAGTTCCGTGCCATCCAACAGATAGTTATTCGCCTCGTCATAGGTGAGGAGCGCTTCACCCGCCAGCGCGAGCTCACGCATCTCCAGCGCCGGGTGACGGGCGTTTTCAATGGTAAAGATCGGAGAAAAGACCCGAATACGGCTCCGGTAACGCTTCAGATTTGCCGTCGCCGCGTCATGATCGATACGTTCAACGGCCTCCAGGGACACGAGCCGGAGCCTCGGTTGCGCCGGGTTGAAAAGGTAGGCGATCCCCGCGGCGGTTACCACGCGCCGGTCATCCGATGCAGGGTCCTGCGGGGGGCTCAGCCACGGGTATGTCATGGAGTAGCTGTAAAACGCCCCGGCCGTCAGTGTGATGAACCAGTCGGCCTCTTCAATGACGTGCAAGTCCTCGCGCCGCACAAGCTCACGCCAGTCCCGCCCGAGATGGATCCGTTCGCAAATTTGCCGCCATACCCCCGGATCATAATTCGGCACGATTTTCTCGACCTTGCCGAGAAGCTTCCCGAAGGAACAGGCCCGAAGATAATCGCCGTCACGGACCTCTATCTCACTGAATCCTTCGCTGCAAAACGATACAACCAGTTCCTCAAGACCGGCACCGTTTTCAAGCGCATTCTTAAAGCAGTTGGTGATAATGCCGAGCCGTTCAAACATCGGGCTCCCCCTTGTGCAAGCTGTAGGTTTGTCTATCACAAATCACCGGGCTGGGAAAGCACGGTTCCGGCCGGCCGACGGCGCCCGTCACTTCGCGAATCGAGCTCACCGGCGGCGCCCTTTCTTGGCGACGTCTCGACGCTGTATTGTCCCGGATTGCCAAAGCGACGCCGGATCTTTACACTTGCGCTCTATGTTGGTGCGGCAAGATGGCCGGAGCCGGCCAACGAGTGGCAACCTTGGGCCAGGCCAGGCCAGCGAAAACAGCCATGGTTACGAGGTCGCCCGCCTGAGCGTCTTCGACGATACGCTGAAGACTCTTGTGCGGTTTCTCAAGACCTGGGAGCGTTGAAACGAGAGGAGGTGCGGCACTGATGGTAGTCATATGCGCGTTGATAACCTGTTTTGAAGGAAAGGGAGGCGAGTACCTTGAGAATTTCAAGGGACTTGCGCCGAAAGTCCGGAAGGACCCGGGGGCAATCACCTACGTTATCCATCGCAAGACCGATGACCCGGATCAATTCTTCGTGTTCGAACAGTACGAAGATGAAGACGCGGTGAAGTATCATAGCTCGACGGAGCATTTCAAAGCATACCGGCAGAAGATTGCGGCGCTCGTGAAAGAGAGGCAGATCGGTTTCTATCACGAGGTCGTGTAAATGCCGATCAGCGGAAACGGCCTGCGGGAAAGCAGACAGGGAAGCCTGCCGCAGGGCCGGGCGGGAGATGAAGAGTGAAAGATAAACCTTTGAGTATCATGCCCTGTCTCGACATGCGAAACGGTCGCGTCGTGAAGGGTGTGCACTTTGTCGACATCAAGGACGCCGGCGACCCGGTGGAATGCGCCGCGGCGTATTGCGCGAAGGGCGCCGACGAGTTGGCGTTGCTCGATATTACCGCAACCGTGGAAGGGCGCGAAACCATGATCGACGTTGTCCGACGGGTTGCCGCGGCGGTTACCGTGCCGTTTACCGTCGGCGGGGGCATCGCGAGCCTGGAGATAGCGGGAAGGGTGCTCGAAGCCGGGGCCGACAGGATCAGCACGAGCAGCGCCGTTTTCAGGAAGCCCGAACTGGTCGGTGACTTGATACGGGAGTTCGGCCGGGAGAGAATAACCGTCGCCGTCGATGTCGACCGGAATGAGAAAATGGACTCGGGCTATGAGGTCTATATTGACGGCGGAAGGACGGCGACGGGATATGACGCTGTCCAATGGGCGAAACGAGTCGACGGTTACGGCGTAAGCGTCATCCTGCCGACGAGCAAAGCCACCGACGGCGCCCGCACCGGCTTTGATCTGCCGCTTATCCGCGCCATGCGCAGCGCGGTGTCGGCGGGCATTGTCGCCTCCGGCGGGGCCGGAAGCATGCAGCATTTCGCCGACGCCGCCGAAGCAGGTGCGACGGTGCTGTTGGCCGCGTCAGTATTTCATTTTCACCTCATCGATATCCCGGAGCTGAAGCAATTCCTCGCCGGCCGCGGCTTCAAGATCGCCGTGTGACGCCGGACCGCCGGGCTGCGGGACCGGCCGTCGGCCTATCAGCAAGAACTTACCCGCGCCTGCTACTTCCAGCGGTCATACAATACCAGATCGTCAAGGCTCTTCCGCTTTTTTGCGGTGGGCTCATCCGCGGGATATCCAAGCGGCGTGAAGGCGACAGGCACCGCTTCATCAGGTAGCGACAAATTGGTTTTCGCCTTGTCAGGATCGAACGCGCCTATCCAACAGGTTCCCAGCCCAAGGTCTGCCGCCGCGAGTATCATGTGATCCATGACAATGGCGGCGTCCACATCGGAATAATTTTTCCCGTCACGGCGCACCCAGCTCTCCCGGGGCAAACTTACCACGGCGAGCACGACAGGCGGTTGGACAAACCACTCGGCTCTGTATATTTCGAGGAGCCGGTCCGCCGCGCCTTTTGTTCTCAGAACCATAATACGAAACGCCTGGCGATTGGCGGCCGTAGGCGCAAGTCTTCCGGCCTCGAGCACGGCGTTGAGCGATTCGGCCGGAATCTCGTCCGGTTTGTATGATCTGGTGCTGTATCTGTGCAGCACGAGCTTTTGAAAATCCATGGCACATCCCCCTATCCTGCCTGGCTATAATAGTGCAAGCGGCGGGTGCAGTATACCCGAAGACCGGTGGCCGGTATACTTGTCCAGGGAAACCGCCGGAGGAGTGATGCGATCGACAGCCGGAACGCTCTTTGTCATCATATGTTCCCTCACTCTCGCGGCACAGGCGGCCGCACAGCAGGCGGATCAATCGTACGGCGCCTCCGGTGAAGATTTCGCAGCAGTCTACAGCAATCTGAAATCGATACCGCAGCGCTTTGAAGGATCTCCGGCTGAAAAACAGGCTGTCGAATTCATCACCGAATATCTGCAATCAAACGGTATCCCCTACACCGTCTCGGATTTGGGCCAGCTCAGCGGCGCTCACTCCTACTCGACTTCGATCGA
>JAFGHN010000345.1 GCA_016930115.1 Spirochaetales bacterium
CCTCCTCAGGTCAATATACCTGAAGTCATGATTTCCGCGCCGCTTATTCAACCGCGCGGTTGAAATCAGCAGCGCCGTTTCTGAGGGAGGAGTGGAATGCGTGCATATATACTAAGAAGACTCTTACTCATGATACCGACGCTGTTTCTGCTCAGTATCCTGGTCTTCTTTACCGTGCGTCTTATTCCGGGCGATATAGTAATGGCGATGCAGGCCCAGTCGATCAGCGAGGGAGCGGTTGACAGGGCATTGATAGAACAGAAATTAGGACTGGATGTTCCGGTCTATGTCCAGTATGCCCGCTGGCTCGGGCTATTACCGTGGCAGGGTGAATATCAGGGCATCTTTCAGGGCAGCCTCGGCAGCTCCTGGTGGCGTAGGCTCCCGGTTACAACCTTGCTCGGCCAGTCGTGGCCGATAACCTTCGAGCTCGGGCTCATGAGTATCATCGTCGCTCAGCTCATCGCGCTTCCTATCGGCATCTATTCCGCCATGCGTCAGGACAAACCCGGCGACTATGCAGCGCGGAGCTTCGCCGTATTTTGCATCGCCGTACCTTCTTTCTGGCTGGGGACCATGGTCATACTCCTGCCCTCGCTGTGGTGGGGCTATATGCCGTCGATAACATTTATTCCGTTTCTTTCCGATCCGCTTGAAAACATCAAAATGTTCATAGTGCCGGCTATCGTTTCCGGTATGGCTCTGTCCGGGATCGAGATGAGGATGACCCGTACCATGATGCTTGAGGTCTTGAGACAGGATTACATCAGGACCGCCTGGTCGAAAGGCCTCAAGGAAAGAGCGGTCATCGTGAAACATGCTCTCAAGAACGCTCTTATTCCGGTTGTCACCGTGCTTGGTATCCAGATACCGGTTCTCATCGGGGGAACGGTCATCATAGAGACTCTATTTCAATTGTCCGGAATGGGCCGGCTCCTGGTCAATGCAGCCAACAACAGGGACCTTCCCTTGATTAGCGGCATAACCATGGTTTTTGCGGCGGCCCTGGTCGTTATCAATCTCCTGGTTGACCTGACCTATGGTTTTCTGGATCCCAGGGTCCGTTTCAATTAAACGATGAACTTGAGAAGGGGTTGTTTTTATGGCCGTTATTCCAGCTGAAGCAGCGCCCACGACAAAAAAACCATCTTTGCTGCGTGACGTACTGAGAAGGCTCGTAAAGGAGAAGCCCCTTGGCCTGGTTGGGGGGATTATCACGCTGTTGATGTTGCTTACGGGTATCTTTGCCGACTTCATCGCGCCGTATGGGCTCAATGAGACAAACATGATGGCAAACCTGAAACCGTATTCCCGGGAGTACTGGCTGGGTACGGACAACCTGGGCCGTGATATGCTGTCGAATGTTATCTACGGCGCCCGCATTTCGATGATTGTTGGTCTTGCCGCCGCAACCCTCGCCACCGTTCTTTCCACAATCCTCGGCTCAATGTGCGGGTATATCGGCAGGAAGTTCGATCTTCTCGTGCAGCGGTTTGTTGACATCTGGATGGGGGTCCCTCAGCTCATCTTGCTCATTATCATCATGTCCATCATCGGGCCTGGTATATGGCAGGTAAGCGTCGTCCTTGGAATCAGCTGGGGAATTGTCGGTTCGAGGATTGTGCGGGGAGCCGTAATAACCGTAAAAGAAAACGCATACATAGACGCGGCAAAGTGTATCGGTTCTGATTCTGTGCGGATATTCTTCCGGCATGTTCTGCCGAACATACTCGCGCCTACGATCGTCCTCTTTACCGTGCGCGTGGCTAACGCCATCCTTACCGAAGCTTCTTTGAGCTTTCTCGGATTTGGTATTCCGCCACCCGCCCCGAGTTGGGGAGGTATGCTGAGCGGCAGCGGAAGGTCCTACATGTTCCTTGCGCCGTGGATGGTTATCTGGCCGGGCGTCGCGCTGAGCGCTGTTGTCTTTGGCGTCAATATGTTCGGCGATGCCTTGCGGGACATCTTTGACCCGAGATTGAGACGCGGCCTGGGACGTTTCGGAGTGGCCAAACCAAAGAAGTTAAGAAAAGAGGCGCAGAAGGCTTCTTGAAAGCGTGACAGGGGGAAGAGGGTGGAAAAGCTCACCGTAAGCACGGCCATCGAACGGATGCAGGAGAAGTTTTTTAGAATTTCCGATGCGATCTGGACCTACGCCGAACTCGCCTTGGAGGAATACAAGTCCTCAAAGCTGCTTGCGGATACACTCGAGGAGGCGGGATTCACCATAGAAACCGGGGTCGGCGGTATGCCGACCGCCTTTGTGGCGAGCTGGGGCAACGGGACCGGAAAGCCGGTAATCGGATTTCTCGCCGAATACGACGCCCTCCCGATGCTCTCGCAGAAGGGGGGAGTCCCTGTCCATGATCCGGTGGTCCCCGGCGCGCCCGGCCACGGCTGCGGGCACAACACCATGGGTACAATGCAGGCCCTCGCCGTGGTGGCCTTGAAGGAATTCGTACAGAATAACGGCCTTGATTGCACGCTGAAATATTTCGGCTCTCCTGCGGAAGAAATGCTTGTCAGCCGGCCCTACATGATACGCGCCGGAGCATTCAAGGGCGTCGACGTAGTGATCGACTGCCACACCGGGGACGATTTCAGCGTCGCCGGCGGTGTCTCCGGCGCGGGGATGTACTCTTTCATCGTGACGTTCAAAGGGAAGACCGCCCATTCCGGCGGCGATCCGTGGATGGGAAGGAGTGCCGCCGACGCCGTAGAGCTCATGCACGCCGGTACGGAGCGGATGCGGGAACATACACCCGTTACGCAGCGAACGCACTGGGTAACGGTGGAAGGCGGCGAGGCCCCAAACGTGGTGCCCGATAGGGCAACTACCTGGTACTTTATCCGCGATATCGACGAGAATCTTCCGGATCGCTACCAGTGGGTATTGGACTGCGCCAAAGGCGCCGCTCTCATGACCCAGACGACCTATGAAGTGAAATTCTTGACCGGTTGCCACCAGCGGCATAGCAACACCGCGCTTGCCCAGCTCATCTACGAGAATATCCAGGCGGTGGGATTGCCTGAATACACAGCGGAAGAAGAGGCTTTCGCGAAAGCGGTGCAGAAAAATGAGAATGTGCCGCAAACGGGTCTGAATTACCGGATGCGACTGGTAACCGATATGCCCTACCGGGGCGGTTCCAGTGATGTTGGCGATGTAACGCTGGTGGCGCCCTGTGCCACGCTGCGGTTCCCGATGCGATTCCCGGGGAATCTGCCCGGCCATCACTGGACGGTAACAACCGCGGGCAATACGTCGATCGCCCATAAAGGACTTTCCGCCGGCGCAAAGGTCGCCGCGCTTACCGCCTGTGACCTTCTGAAAAAACCGGAACGCCTGGAAGCAATCAGAAAGGAATTCGATGAATATTCCAGCGAACATCCTTATAAATCGTTCCTTCCCGATGACGCCGAACCGCCCTTGGGATGGAACGCCGAGCTGATGGCCAAGTACCGCGGCAAAATGGAAGAGTTTTACTCAGAGCCGTAACCCTCTCCTTTGAACCGCCGCCCCCAAGGACTTGTTTGCAGCTACAAGTTCCACTATCATTCATTTCAGACACGCGCGAGCCGCTGTCTTTATACGCACAAGGGAGGAAAACATGAGAACCTTTTATAACGACGCGGAAACCTACGTAGACGAGATGCTTGAAGGTATCGTGGGCGCCAATCCGCACGAGCTCAAATTCGCCGCGGGTGAAAAACGCGCCATTATGCGTGCCGACGCTCCTGTGAAAAACAAGGTCGCCATTGTTACAGGCGGCGGTTCGGGACACCTTCCGGTGTTCATGGGGTACGTGGGGAAAGGGTTACTGGACGGCGCGGCGATAGGAAATGTTTTTGCCTCGCCGAGCATGAACCAGATGCTGACTCTTACAAAGGCCGTAAACGCCGGCAAGGGTGTGCTCTACCTGTACGGCAATTACGGCGGCGATATTATGAACTTCGATATGGCTGCGGAGATGGCCGGAGATGAAGACATCGAAGTTCAGACCTTGCTCGGGGCCGACGATATCGCTTCGGCGCCGAAGGGTAGCGAGAAAGACAGACGGGGAGTGGCCGGTATCTTTTACGCTTACAAAGTCGCGGGCGCCTGCGCGGACGGCGGAGCTTCCCTCGACGAGGTTGTAAAGACCACCGGAGAAGCCCTGGAGCGGATCCGCACCATCGGCGTAGCTATCTCGCCTTGTGAGGTACCGGGAGCCGGCAAGCCTTCTTTTACCCTGCCTGAGGACCAGATGGAAATCGGTATGGGCATCCATGGGGAGGCCGGGATCAGGAGAGGGCCGAGGAAGTCGGCTGATGAAGTGACCGGCGATATGATGGACCTGCTCTTTGAGGATATTTCCCTCTCGTCTTCCGATACCGTCTCGGTTCTGGTGAACAGCCTTGGCGCCACGCCGCTCGAAGAGCTCTACATCATCTACAGGAAGGCGGCCCAGATATTGAAAGCCAAGGGCGTGTCGATTTACAGGCCTTATGTCGGCCGTTATGCGACGTCTATGGAGATGGCCGGGTTCTCGATTTCCCTTTTCAGGCTCAATGACAAGTTCAAAGGTTACCTGAATCATCCGGTATGGACGCCTTTTGTCCGGGAGGGAAACTGGAAGTGAGCATCGCGCTGAACATCGAAGACATCAAAAACATACTAAAGAAGCTCGCTGAGGTGTTCAAAGAAAACAGGGAGATGCTCAACGATCTGGACACCAAGCTTGGAGACGGCGACCACGGAAGATCGATGGATCTCGGTTTTTCCGCCGCTGCGGCTTACGTTGCTGAGCATAATCCAACCGGTATCAGCGAAGCCCTCACCAACGGCGGCATGCAGTTCAACGAAGCAGCCGGCTCGACTATCGGTATCCTGATGTTCTCCGCCATGCGTGAAGCCGGAAAAGCGTGCGCCGGGAAGGAGCAGATCGGCCTGGCGGACCTTGCCGCGATGCTGGACGGCGCAATCAAAGCCATCATGAAGCGGGGAAAGGCCGATGTGGGACAGAAAACGATACTGGACTCCCTGGTTCCAGCCCTTCGCGCAATCGAGGAAGGGCTTGTGAAAGCCGGTGCGGATGAGAAGGCCGTGATACGCAAGGCAATCGACGCCGCTTCCGCGGGTGCGGAGAGTACCCGGGAGATGAAGCCCACAATCGGCCGCGCGAGGTGGTTTACCGAGCGGAGCACGAATGAAATCGATCCCGGCGCCGTGTCCGGGGCGCTTATGGTCAAGACGATCGGAGAATACCTTTTGTCATAGGTCGGGTCTTTAACAGGATGAGTCGCAATGGATCATCGGCCTCGCGGAGCGTTGGTTTTTCTCGGATCGTCTGCATCGAAGCTCGAATTACTCCGCGATTGCTTCCTTCAACGCCTTCTGGTCGAGTTCAAGCCCTAGCCCCGGCCTGTCGGACAAAGTAATGTATCCGCCATCCGGAATGATAGGATCTACAAATAGTCTCGCTATCGCCTCGGTAGGCCCCGTGAATTCTTCCGAGAACTCGTGTGGTCTCACAGCGTTTGC
>JAFGHN010000346.1 GCA_016930115.1 Spirochaetales bacterium
CTCATGAGACGCTGAGAAAGCATTCTGAGCAGACCGTACAGACCGGCCGCATAACCCAATGGGGAACTTGCGGCCGGTTTTTTTTGGCTTTTGAAACGGCACGGAACAGCCTGACCTTCTGCCGGCGGGTGCCGCCGTTCGGGGTGTGTCCGGTGACCAACATCGCTAATCGTGGTACCGTAATTCCGTGCTGGCAAAAGCGGCCCGGTTCTGCGTGATCATAGTTCTTTTCTCGGTTCTGGCCGTTCAAACGCCCGCGGACACCGGCTCTTCGGAATACATCTGGCGCGCCTCCACGGGAGGCAGGATCCGCGGACGCCCGGCGGCCGCACGAGACGGGACGGTATATGCGCTGTCGGAAGACAGGCACCTCTACGCACTTTCTGAATACACAGGACGCATCGAGTGGCGGACCTACCTGGGCGGACGGGTATGGGACAGCCTCTCCATCGGTGCCGACGGTACGATCTACACGGTACTCAAAGACGGTGATCTCGTGGCCGTGGGGCGGGGAGGCGGTGTCGCCTGGAAACTCAAAGCGGCGGGGACTCCGGTGGGGAATCCGGCGGCGGTGGACGACGGCACGATTTATGTTGCCTTGGATTCGGCAATCCTTCTCGCGGTATCTCACACCGGAGGTGAAAAGTGGCGGGTACACCTGCCTGCGCCCCCGGTTACGGGGCCTGCTGTGGGACGGAAGGGCGATGTATACGTCGGCTGCGCCGACAGAAAAGTTGTTGCGTACACCCCCTGGGGAGAACCCCGTTGGAATGCACTCCTTGCTGGTGTGCCAAGCGAGCCGGCGATCTCGAAAGAAGGGAAGATCTATTACGGAACGGATTTCGGCAGCATTGTCGCTCTTGATGAAACGGGAGCAATCGATTGGGATTACGTGTCGAGCTCCGGTTTCCTCTCACCGGTCATGGGTGTGGACAGAATACTTGCGGCAACCGTGGCCGGTGAAGTGGTTGCACTCGGCCTTGACGGCAACATTATCTGGCGGCGTTCCGCAAATGAGCGTCTCACGGGTTATTTGACCGTAACCGCCGGAAACGACCTGATTGCCCTCTCGGATCGAGGGTATCTGCTTCGCTTCAATGACGGCGGGAGGATAACCGAAAGGTTCGATGTACGGGAGTCGGGTTTGTTGTTCGGCGTGACGCCCACCGGCAAGTATGTATTTGGAAGGGACGACTGGCTGGTGTACGCATTCCAGGGCAGCCTCCCGGGAGACACCGGCTGGTCTCAGCCCGGCGGGAATCCGCAACATACGTCGAGCGCCATGGAGCGAGGGGGCACCGCTGCCTGGCTTGAGGCGTTCAGTGGCGATGTGGACTTTCTCATTCTTGACCGGATGGTGCACAACAGTGAACCCGAGATGAAGGAAAAGGCTCTCCAGGAAATCACCGAGGGGATCCGTTCGAAAGACCGCGTCCCGCCGTACTATCACTATTTTCTGTCGCATCTTGCCTCTGAAGGCACGCTCCGGGCAACTACTGAATACGGCGCCGTAACAAACGATTATCCCGGCATACGGGGCAGGGCCGCCGAGCTGTTAGGAAAGATCGGAACGCTGCAGAGCGCCGATCTGCTCGTCCGGCTGCTGACCTATGAGTATGATCCGGCTGTCCGGAGAAAGATAATTGCCGCGATGGGTGAGCTCAAGACAGACAGAACTGGCAGGGCGACCGCGGCGATTTCCGGCGTGGTGCTTGAAGATATGCGCCGGCGGGAGACACCGGATCCCCGGCTTGCCGATGCGGCTCTCAAAGCGCTTGCCTCAATAAGGGATTATAACGGATTGATGCCTGACGAGTCCGGGAATGAGCTTCTTTTCGAAATTTACAGGGGAGCCTACCCAAAGAGAACCAGAGAACTGGCGCTCGAGGCGATGAAAAGCCCCAAAAGGTAGCCCAAATAAATTTCTCTACTTCAAATTCGGCCCGTACGGTGCTATAGTGATCGGCATCAGGAGTGTAAGATGAAAAAAACATCTGTACTATCCGTCATCTTCCTTGTGTGCGCCACATCGTTGGTTGCAGGCCAGGATGTTGCCGAAGTCGAGTTACTCTCTGTACGCGACACGGCCGTCGAGTTTATCAATTACGAAGGGCCTCACGCCAAAATCGAAACTCTCGAAGAGATCATGGGAGTGGGCATCTTTCTTGGCAATGCGATAGGGGACGGCTATTCCACCGCCGAATACGCCGCCAAGTACCGGGTGATCCACGCCGTTGGTGACAGCGCCGACGAAGGTCTTGAAGCTGACATATTTATGGTGCTCAAGGACGCGGAGGTGGACCACATCAGAAACATGCGTTATATGCTCGCCGGTTTCCTTATTGCCGCCTATGGATACGAACGGGAAGACGCGTTGCTCCTCGCCGAGTTTGTTACAATTTACAATGCGGTCTACCGTGGAAAGATGGATTTTCTCGGGGGCAAGTACAAGATGATTGTCACAAGGAACCTCGATCCAAAGGCGGCGGGTATATCCACGATATACACAGATTGGCCCGGGGGCACCGAAATGGTGATTCCTTTGACCGAAATCGCCGCTGAGGGCGGGATCGGATCGCTCGACACCGACGTGCTGACTGAAAAGGAAGTGATCGAAGAAATGCGCACTCAGCCGGAGAGGGGGCTGGAAAGCAGAAAGGATATTACAGAGCTGAAGGAACGGGAAGTTGAGCAGGAGCAGGCGAAAATCGAAGAGGAACGGACACAGCTTCAAGAAGAGGAACAGAGAATAGCAGCGGCCCAGGAACGCATCGAAGAGGAACGGACGCAGGTGGCCCGGGAGCGGGAGACCGCGGAGAGCGCGGCGGATAAGGCCCGGGCGGATGAACGGGAAGAAGCGCTCGCCAGGGAAGAGCAGCAACTCGAGGCCGAGGCGGAGGAACTTGCCGAACGTGAAACACAACTCATCGCACGGGAGCGGGAACAGACTGAACGGATAGAGCAAATACAGACCGAGCGCGAACAAATCGCCGCCGACGAGCGCGAGCTGATGGATCAGGAAGCCGGAAGAGACGAAACGGCGATTGCGGCGGCCGCGTCGGGCCGTTCCACCGTCAGAGAAGCGGTCTATCTGGAAATACGTGAGTTGGGCGGGGAACCTCTTGGACGGTTGATTCATATAGACACCGCCACCGGCTCAATCACCGGCGCGTCAACGCTGAACAGTATAAGGAATCGAAGCGTTGAATCGCTTGGACCGTACTACGCGGTGGTAGCGGGCACAACTTTGGGCCAGGGCGCCGTCCGGTTGATGACGGTGCAGAAAGACACGCTTGCGACGGGACATGAAGGTTCAGACGACATCTATCCGGGAAGCGCGCTGGTCGTGGACGGTGCTTCGCTGTATGCGGTAGCCGGCGAAGGCGGGACCTGGAATGTCGCCAAGTTCGATAGCACGCTGACAGTCCAAGCCGTCTCGAAGATCGAGGTATATCCGGACACGGCATTGACGGTTGTCGATTCAATACTCTATGTTGCGGGAGCGGACGGCGCAGTACATGCGCTTCTGACCGCCGACCTGACGGACAGTCAAACCGTGCGATAGTGAAACGGAGGCACCAGATGCGTTTATCCGGGCCGTTCTCAGGGAGAAG
>JAFGHN010000347.1 GCA_016930115.1 Spirochaetales bacterium
CTGAACCCCGGCGGGTAATGAGGTCCGCTTGACTTTTAACCGGACGCGTTCTATGTTATGCCACGATACGCAATTAAAGAGGAATATATGTCTAAGGCTCATAGAGGTTCAGGAATACGCAATCTGGTGAAATCGGGTAGAAATGCCTGTCCCATCTGCAAACGGACGGGCATCAAAGTGCTGTACGAACAGGAAGTCAACGAGAAGAAGTTTTCCGTCTGCAAGCAGTGCAAGGCTGCAATCGCCAAAGGTAAAAAACAGGAAGAGATAGCCGCCCTTTCGCAATGACCCCGTCGGGATTTCTCGCGCTCTACCTCGCCTTTTTCGGGTTCGAGTTTCTGTTTGAGACTATCCTGACGCGGCTCAACCTTCGTGCAATCGACAAAAACAAATCGAGTGTTCCGTCTGCGTTTCGTGATTACGTTGACGGGGATATGTACAAGACGTCCGTGGCGTACTCGCTTGCCCGCGGGCGGTTTTCAATAGCGGTGTCTGTCATCGGCGCGGCCGTCGTGCTTGCGGTGGTGCTATCGGGATCACTCGGAGTGATCGATAACCTGATAGCCGGCATCAAGCTTCCTCCGGCTGTCGAAGGCGTGTTGTTTGTGGCTATCGTGGCCGCAGTGTTTCACATCACATCGATTCCCCCTTCACTCTACTCTCAATTCGTTATCGAGAAACGCTTTGGTTTCAGCACCATCACCGCGAAAACCTACATCCTCGATGAAATCAAGAGCATCGCGCTGTCGACGGTACTGGGTATACCGCTGCTGCTCCTACTGTTCTGGTTTATCCGGTCCGCCGGGGAGTACTGGTGGTTTTTCGCATTCCTCGCAGTCGCGGCGCTGCAGCTCGCGATAACGGTCATCTACCCGGTGCTTATAGCGCCGCTGTTTAACAAGTTCTCCCCGCTGGAGGAGGGAAACCTTCGAACGAAGATAGAAAAGCTTGCGAGAGACTTGAATTTCACCGCCTCCGGCATTTTCGTGATGGACGGCAGCAGGCGGAGCAGGCACTCAAACGCCTATTTTACCGGCTTCGGCAAGGCGAAGCGGATCGTTCTTTACGATACGCTTGTGCAGCAGCTCGAAGAGCGCCAGGTCCTGGCGGTTCTCGCACACGAAATCGGTCATCAGAAGCTCAGGCACATCCTGAAAAGACTCCCGGTTTCGCTGCTGCTCACGCTTCTCAGCCTTTTCCTCGTCGATGTCTTACTCGGTGCCGATCCGTTGTTCGCCGCTTTCGGGATACAGAGAGCAACTGCCCACGGATTGCTGGTAATACTGGCGTTCTGCTCGGGTCCCTTCACCTTTCTGTTGACGCCGCTTTTCACCTCGTGGTCGCGGCGGCATGAGTACCAGGCCGATAAGTTCGCCGCTGAGAGCGGCGGGTACGCCGGAGATCTGAAGAGGGCACTCATCAAGCTGGGGAAGGACAATAAGACGAACCTGACACCGCACCCGCTCTACAGTTTCTTTCACTATTCCCATCCTGCTCTTTCGGAGCGCGTCGCGTATCTGGAGGAGCTGGAGTCTGCGGGCGGTTAGCCCGCCTCAGTTGAGCGCTGCCGATCGCTCCAAAACGCGGGTGAGTATTGCGCCGGTCCTGTCGAGAGAAAGCGTTTTGCCGTCTATTTTGACGGGAACCATTTCGATGTACCGGATCATGCCGTCGACTATACCAAGGAGCAGGACCATCGATTCCTCGCCGTAATCCGTCTCTTCCATACCGGGAAAGATAAAATTACCCAGAGAATACGCGATCAGGCCGCCCCGGTAAGCTTCGATCCCCTGGAGATAGTGGGGATGGGAACCGATGACCGCATCGGCGCCCAGATCGATAAGCCGGCGGTACAGTTCGCGCTGCTCAGGCGACGGTTCGGTGGTCCACTCAACCCCGCCGTGCACCATGACGACGTCGAAAGCTTGATCGGAAAACGTCGATGCCGCCGCAGCGATGCCGCTTTCGTCCGCCCAGAGAATGCCCGGCTTGGTTGCACCGGCGGCTGCCGTTTTCTCGCCGTCAAACCCGTTGCGCTCAGGCGGATAAGCGCCCATGGAGAGTATCCTGATCTCTCTGCCGTCCGCAGTGAATGACGAGGGTACGACCGACCGTGCCAGATCGGCGCCTGCTCCTGATGTCCCGAGACCGGCATCCTGGAGATGGCGCAGGGTGTCGAGGAACCCGACCTCGCCAAAGTCGTAGCTGTGGTTATTGGTGATCGAGAGGTAGTCGAAACCGGCCTTTTTGAGCAAAGCGAGGATCTCCGGTCTGAACCTGAAGGTGTAGGATTTCGCTGCCGGTGAACCGCGAAGGGTCACCGCCCCTTCGAGATTACCGGCCAGGACGTCCGGCCGTTGGAGATAGGGGAGGGTGTCTGAAAAAACGGCTTCGAGCCCTCCGGGCGATGCCAGAAGCTCCGATACGCCCCTGCCGGGCATCACGTCGCCGACGCCGCCAAACCAGAGAATCGCCGGTGGTGCAGCGGGGCCGGGCACCGACTCGAACCAGGCGGCGAGAAGTTGGAAAACCTCTTTGCGGTCGCGGTCGCTTGCGCCCGCCGTGCCGGCCGCTCCGGCGGGTCCTGTGCGCAGATACACCACGGTGTCCCGGTGGTACGGGTAGCCTTCATCACCCGGATACAGGCCGTTTACGGAGAGCCCCCGGGAGGGCAAGGCGATATCCTCAAGCGATTTCAACTCAAACACATCGGATTCATCAAGCTCGTTGAGATCGATCGCCTCACACAAGAACGGCACCGCAGGCACGTACCATACCCGCTCGAGGAGCTTGGTTTTGACCGGCGGCTCGACAAAGGCATCCGGGTGAGCTCCCGTTGGCAGCGGGTTTTCCCAGTCCACCGTGGTGACCGCCAACGTAAATCCTTCGCGCGACGAAGGATCTCCGCTCACCAAAAAACCTTCCGGGAGCGGAATCGACTTCAGGCGGTCCACAATTTCCTGATCTACCGAAGGGCCCGCCTCGATATGGACAAAGATTTCCGTGTCACAGGAATGTATCACAGACAGAACTGCACAGAGAGCACCGAGGCACACCAGAAAGCGCATAAAAAAAGGGCCCTCCTTCTTACGAGAAGAGGGCCCGCGAATATACATAGTTCAAATGCTATTTGAGCTTGGTAACCTTGAGGTTGTCAAAGCTCAGCGAAAGGCTGTTCGTTCTGAGAGCGACGAAGTTGCCGGTACCGAGTGGTGCGCC
This sequence comes from Spirochaetales bacterium, assembly GCA_016930115.1. GTDB lineage: Bacteria > Spirochaetota > Spirochaetia > ARS1246 > ARS1246 > JAFGHN01. Next base: position 3,220 of record JAFGHN010000347.1, read on the forward strand.
GAGGCTGAAACGGAAACCGTAGCCGGGCTGCAGCGGGCTTTCAACCCAGACAGAACCTGTCGCGGCGTTGATTTTGATCCTGGCGGGAATCAGGATGCCCAGGTTGCTGGCGTTCAGCAGGTAGGTGTACCTGTTGAGGTCAAAAGAGCCGATGAGCTCCATTTTTGTCTCTGAGACGCTCTTGTAAACCTGCGCGGTAAATCCTTTGGGACCGTAGGTGGGCGCCGGGTCGTAATTCAACCACAGCAGATACGAACTGCCGTTACCCCAGCTTTTGCCGTCCCAGGGGTTGTTCACAAACACGTGGATGCCAAAACCGCCCATGAGATCGTCAAAGCCGCCGCCCTGATACCGGACGTTGAACTCGTACTGCATCTCGCCGGATTGGCGCGCCGCGACGTTGATTTTTGCCAGACGCTCTTCAGCATCACGCTGGTAAAGCCTTCCACCGATAATCCGCCAGTCACCGTTTGCTTTGGGAAGCATAACGGAACTTGAGAATTCCTCGTAAAAGACTACTGTCTGGGCAAACGCGGTGGCTCCAATTACCAAAAGGATGACCAGAAAGGCAAGCGATTTTTTCATAACTGATCCTTCTCCTCATTCTGTTAATAATGATTATTTTATGCTTGATTAAGTAACGGCGCAAGTGCTTTTCAAAAAAAGAATTGATTGCAGGACC
>JAFGHN010000085.1 GCA_016930115.1 Spirochaetales bacterium
GGTACCGGTTCCGGGCTCTCGTTTTCGCCGCGAAGCTGTGAGAGTTGTGTAAGAAGTTCCTTTTCTTTACCGCTCAGTTTGGTGGGAACGGTGACCTGGATACGTATATACATGTCGCCCCGACGGCCCGGGTTGTGAAGAAAAGGGACACCTTCGTTTTTTACCCTGAGGATTTTACCGTTCTGTGTTCCCGCGGGGATCTTCACCTTGATTGTCTTTTCATCAAGCGTTCCAACCTGGATGGTGGTTCCCAAAGCGGCCTGAGTAATCGAGATTGGCACAACGCAGTAGATGTCATTTCTCTCTCGCTGAAAGTGCTTGTGTGAACGGACATGTATGTCTACGTATAAATCCCCTGGAGGCCCGCCGTTGGGACCTGAGTCACCCTGGCCGGGGATATTGATTCGCTTTCCCGATTCTATTCCGGCAGGGATGGTGACCTTGATTCGCTGCTTCTTGTCCACCAGGCCCGTGCCGTGGCATTCGCTGCACGGATTTTCTATGATGTACCCCTCACCTCCGCAGGTCGAACAAGGGGACGCGATGGAAAAGAAACCTGAGCTGCGCCGTACCTGGCCGCTGCCGCCGCAGGTTGGACATACCTTTTTTCCGCTTCCGTTGACGGCGCCGGTGCCCTTGCATTCTGCGCATGTCGCGTGGCGTTGGTAGGAAATCTGGGTCTCTGTCCCGAAAACGGCATCTTTGAAGGATATCTCGAAGTTGTAGCGCAAATCAGAACCGCGCATGCGTGTGTTTCTGTTCGCACTCTGCCTTCTTCCTCCACCAAAGAAAGAATCGAATATGCCGGAAAAATCACCGAAAATATCCTCAAAATCGCGAAAGACCGTGCTGTAGTCATGGGTGCCCCCGCCCATACCTTCAACGCCGGCAAACCCGAACTGATCATAGGCTTGTCGCTTTTGGTCGTTACTCAGGATTTCATAGGCGTCGGTGCTTTCTTTGAATTGTTCTTCGGCTTCCGGGTTGTTGGGGTTCCGGTCCGGGTGATACATGATCGCCAGTTTCCGGTAGGCTTTCTTGATCTCTTCCTTGCTGGCGTTGCGCGGGACATTCAAGACTTCGTAGTAATCTCTTTTTGCCACTCAAATCTCGTCTTGGTTAAAGGCGCCCTTTGTGCTCTCCCGCGGGGAGCACGCACAAGGGGCCGCCGTGTAATCGCACCTATTTGCTGCTGTCGTCGTCATCGACAACTTCGTAGTCTACATCCTCAACATTACCGCTGGAATCTGAAGACGATTTTGCCTCACCGCCGTCTTTTCCCGAAGCTCGTTGGGAGGTGTCCTCGCCTGCCCCCTGCGCCTGAGCACCGGCATTCTTGTACACCTCTTCGGCCAGCTTGTAAGACGCTTGCTGGAGCGCCTCGGTTTTTGCCTTCATAGCGGAAGCATCATCAGATTCTATCGCGTGCTTCAGCTCATCTATCGCCGTGCGAATGCTCTCGCGATCAGATTCGGACACCTTATTACCGTAATCCTTCAACGATTTTTCCGTCGAATAGACCAGAGAATCCGCGTTGTTCCTTATTTCGACTTTTTCGCGCTGCGCCTTGTCTTCCGCCGCGTGTTCCTCCGCTTCGTTTACCATCCGGCTTATCTCCTGCTCGGAAAGCCCGGAGGACGACTCGATACGAATTTTCTGTTCCTTTCCCGTACCCAGGTCTTTGGCCGACACGTGAACGATTCCATTGGCGTCTATATCAAAGGTGACCTCTATCTGCGGAACCCCCCGGGGAGCAGCTGGAATGCCTACAAGATCAAACCGTCCGAGAGTTCTGTTCTGGCTGGCCATTTCCCGTTCGCCCTGCAGGACGTGAATGGAGACAGCCGTCTGATTGTCGGCGGCAGTCGAAAATATCTGGCTTTTTCGTGTCGGGATAGTGGTATTCCGCTCGATCAGCCTTGTCGTCACTCCACCCAAGGTCTCTATCCCGAGAGATAACGGGGTGACGTCCAAGAGCAACACGTCCTTTACGTCGCCGCCGAGGATTCCCGCTTGAATCGCCGCACCCATGGCAACCACTTCATCCGGATTCACGCCGCGGTGAGGTTCCCGCGCAAAAAGCCTCTTCACCAGCTCTTGAACGGCGGGTATGCGGATAGACCCTCCCACGAGGATCACTTCGTCGATCTCAGAAGCACTGACACCCGCGTCTTTCAACGCCTGCAGGCACGGCGCCTTCGTCTTTTCGATGAGATCGCCTACCAGCTGCTCAAACTTGGCCCGGGTCAGGCTGTACTGAAGGTGTTTTGGCCCGGAAGCGTCGGCGGTGATGAACGGAAGATTGATGTCCGTCGTCTGCGCGCTTGACAGCTCAATTTTTGCCTTTTCAGAAGCTTCTCGCAGCCTCTGGAGAGCCATCCTGTCCTGTGAAAGGTCAATTCCTTGATCGTTCTTGAAATTGGTAACCAGCCAGTCGATTATCCTTTGATCGAAGTTGTCGCCGCCAAGGTGAGTGTCACCGTTCGTCGATTTTACCTCGAAGACGCCGTCACCAAGTTCGAGGATGGAGATATCAAACGTACCGCCTCCCAGGTCATAGACAGCGATCCTCTCTTCCTTCTGCTCTTTTCCCAACCCGTAAGCCAATGCTGCTGCAGTCGGCTCGTTGACGATACGCTTCACCTCAAGTCCGGCTATCTTTCCGGCGTCTTTTGTCGCCTGTCGTTGCGAATCGTTGAAGTACGCGGGCACGGTGATGACGGCTTCCGAAACTGTCTCTCCCAGATAGTCCTCGGCCGTTTTTTTCATCTTCTGCAGGATGGCCGCCGATATTTCCGGCGGTGAATACTCGGTGCCCGCCACCATTATCCGGCAATCGCCGTTGCTTGATTCCTTGACATGAAAGGGAACCATTTTGATTTCCGTCGGAACTTCAGGATATTTCCGGCCCATGAATCGCTTAATCGAATAGACGGTATTCTCAGGATTGGTGATGATCTGGTTCTTCGCCGGTTGACCGACGAGACGTTCTCCCTTCGACGTAAAACCGACTATTGAAGGAGTTGTTCGCTGCCCCTCCGAGTTCTGTATGACGTGCGGCTCTCCGCCTTCCATTACCGCTACGCATGAGTTTGTAGTTCCAAGATCGATTCCAATTATCCGTCCCATATTTGTGTCTCCTACTGTGATCCTCTAATTCCGTAACCTCAATCTGCTCAGCTTGCCGTTTTGTCTTTCGGTCTCTCAAGAATTCGACAACGGTATAGCAACACGGACTTTTGCGTGTCGCAAAACGCGGTCGTGAAGCTTGTAACCTTTTTGTAGATCCTCGATTACCGTCTGCGTGCTTACATCAGGTGATTCTTCAGCTGTAACCGCCTCATGCAACTCGGGATCAAACTCCTCTCCATTACTCTCAAACCGCGTCAGACCATACTTGCTCTCAAGCATGCTCGTCAGCTGTTTTTCAATCATATCAACGCCGGTGTGAAACGAATCGAAATCTTTCGAATCCTGAGATGATTTGATAGCGCGTTCAAAGTTGTCGATAGTCTGCACCAGATCGAGAAGCAGGCTTGAATTCGCATAGCGAATGGCGTCTTCCCGCTCCCTCACTATCCGTTTTCTGAAGTTCTCGAAATCAGCCTGTTTTCTCAACAGCTGATCCTTCAGATCGGCCACTTCCTGCTCCAAGGAGGCAATCTTCTCCTCGATGTCAGCGGCGCCGGCGTCGTCTCTCTGTGCCTGGTCTTCAACGTGTTCCCGGGCATCATCGTCATCTGCCGGGACACCCGAAACGGCCCCGGCAGCTTCCTCGCGTTCCTCGTTTGCCGTGTCTACCTCCCGGGACTTCTTTTCCTTTGACATGATTACCTCTGTGTCTGAATCTTGTTTCATAAGATACTAAAGTCGATCAAACCCCGTCAAGCAAACAGATTGCACGACGATATTTCTTGATTAACGGTACCCAAAATAGGTACTTTATTTCTGTTCACAGATAGAAGAGGAGTACCCGTGGCAATTGTTCGTCTGAACAACGTCGTAAAAATATACCCCCTTGGGAAAACTGTGGTACATGCCGTAAAAGGTGTGAGTTTTGAAATACAGCGGGGGGATTTCATCTCCATAGCCGGGCCATCGGGTTCGGGGAAATCGACAATCCTTAACATGATCGGCTGTATAGATGTCCCCACGGAAGGGACCGTTGAGATAAACGGACAAACCACCGGGAATTTGAGCGATAGGGAAATAACCCAACTCAGACATGAGGTGATCGGATTTATTTTTCAGTCTTTCAACCTGGTACCGGTATTGAATATTTATGAGAATATCCAATTCCCTCTTCTGTTAGGCGCAAACCAGGCGCACAAAAAGGAACAAGGCGAATGGATCGATTATCTGATAGAGGCAGTCGGTCTTACCGAGTGGCGAAAACACCGTCCCAACGAATTGTCCGGCGGTCAGCGACAGCGGGTGGCGATAGCAAGGGCGATGGTAACAAAACCGCAAATAGTCCTCGCCGACGAACCGACCGCCAATCTCGATTCTGCTACCGGTGAAGCGATCATCGGCCTTATGAAAAAAATCAACAGAGAGATGAATACAACCTTCATTTTTTCTACCCACGATCCGGCCATCGTGAAGATAGCCGATCACATCATACGGTTGCTTGACGGCGAAGTTATCGAGAACATCCGGCCGGAAGCGGCGGAGAAAGTATAACCCATGCCGGTTCTTCTCCGTATTGCTTTGAGGAATCTCCGCGAACACAAGTCCAAAACGTTCATCATCGGCACCATCATAGCTGTTGGGGTTATCGTGTTGGTGGTGGGCAACTCTCTCATGGACACGGCGTCAGAAGGCATACGGAGGGGTTTTATAGACAACTACACCGGCGATATCATGATAAGCGGCATCACCGAGGGAGAGGTTTCGTTGTTCGGCGTCCAGTCGCCGGGAGGCATCGAAGATACGCCCAGGCTCCCTCATTATGACGAGATTGTCGCTTATCTTGAGAGCAGGGAAGACATTACAGGCATCACGTCTCAGATCACCGGTTTTTCCCGATTGTCCGTGGAGGACCGTCCCGGCGCCACTATTACCATTCTCTTCGGCATAAACACCGCAACCTACAGGTCGATGTTTGATAATCTGACCTTTATTGAGGGCCGTGATCTTATTTCGGGCGAGGAAGGTGTAACAATCTCCGCCGAAAGGCTCAAAGAGCTGGAAGAGCGTATCTCCTCAGAAACGAAAAAGGAAACCGGAGAAGAGATCACCGTCGACCTCGGCGTGGGCGACAACGTGCTTCTCACGAGCTTTGGAAACGCGGGCATCAAGATCAGAGAGGTGCCGATTATCGGCATATTCGAGCTCAACCACGCCAGTGAAGGCCTGGGCATCGACCTGATCTCTTTTGTCGACATCCAGACCTCAAGGGCCCTGAACGGCCTCACCATCGGGTATCAGGGGGAGTTTGATCTCGAAAGCCGGGAAACCGAGCTGCTGGAAGCGGATAGCGTGGAGGACCTTTTCTTTGAGGAGTTCGCGATTGAGGAAACCGATGGGGAGATCGCCTTCGATGTCGAAACCCTCGATTCGATTCTTGGCGATACCTCGGCGCGGGACGCGGCGCTTGAACTGGACACCGGTTCCTGGCATTACCTGCTTCTGACAGTGGAAAACCCGCGAAAAGTAGACAAAATCGTCAAGGAGTTGGACTCCTGGTTCGAATCCAACGGTATCTTGGCCCAAGCGGGTAATTGGGAGATGGCCGCGGGACCTTTCGCCAAAACCGCTGATGTCATAAGGACCGTCTTCAACGTGGCGATTATCATTGTGGGTGTGGTGGCTCTCATCATCATGATGAACACCATGATGATAGGTGTTATAGAAAGGACTTCAGAAATTGGGACGATGCGGGCGCTCGGAGCAAGAAAGAGCTTTGTCTGGCGCATGTTTTTTATCGAGACCCTCACCATTACCATGCTATTCGGATTGGCCGGGATTATCCTGGCAATCGGCATTATCGGCGTCATCAATCTGCTGAACATCCCCGCGACAAACGTGTTCTTACGAATTCTCTTCGCCGGGGATGTCCTCAAACCCGGAATATCCGCGCGGTCAATCCTGACCGCGGTAGCGGTAGCGGCGGCCGTCGGTATCGCCGCGCATATTTATCCTGTCAATGTGGCCTTAAAAATCCCGCCTGTGAGGGCGATACAGACGGAGTAACCATGAAACTGCTCATCATCGCCCTCCGGAACCTGAACCGGCAAAAAAAACGGAGCTTCCTCCTCGGGGGTGCAATCGCTTTCGGTATCCTCATAGTCACGGTGATAAACGGATTTACGGGCAGCTTCATCCTCAATGTGAGCGAAAATTTTTCCAACATACTTGCCGGACATATCTTTGTACAGGGAATCGAAAAGACTCAAGACGGAGAAACCGTCGAAATCATCAGGGATGATTCGGTACTGCTCGACGCGGTTTCTCAATTAGACATACCGTACCGCTATATCGCACGCCGGTCCGAATTCCGGGGAACGCTTTTCTTTCAAGGCGAATCGGTCGCGCAATCAATTGTAGGCGCCGAATGGAGCGAAGAAAGCCTGTTGCGTGAGCGGCTGGTGCTGGTGAAGGGAAGTATCGACAATATTATAAGCGATCCAAAGGGGATCATCCTGAGCGATAAAATCGCCGAGCTATTGAAAGTGGAAATCGGCGACAGGATAAACATCAGGCTGACCACCGTTTGGGGGCAGCAGAACGTCGGCGAGTTCAATCTGGCCGGCGTCAGCTACGATCCGGGGCTCCTCGGCGCGCTCTCGGCATACGCCAATCTCTGCTTCGTCAACGAGCTTCTCGACTTGGGCTGCAACGAGTATATGACCTTTGGCATCCTGCTTGAAAATCTTTCGATGATCGATACATACGCGGGACCGCTTTACGCGCGGCTTGACGAAAGTCTCGACATGTTCGAACGCCAGGCTGAGGAAGATGAGGGCAATCCGATAATGGCGATGTTCGAGCAGGCCGATGAGGAAGAGTGGTCCGGAACCCGCTACCGTCTCTATACCCTCAATGATGTATTGTCGGAGGCAGACCAGATCGTCGTAATCCTCAACACCGTCGGTCTCGTGATATTACTTATTCTATTCTTCATCATTATGGTTGGCATCACAAATACCTTCAGAATGATCATGATAGAACGAATAAAGGAAATAGGAACGATGCGCGCCCTTGGGATGCA
>JAFGHN010000348.1 GCA_016930115.1 Spirochaetales bacterium
AGACCGACTTCGCGAAGGGAGCATCGGGATCCGGGAGCGGGGTATTGAAGGCCAGATGGACCGTCGGCTCCTTGCCTTCGTTCCAGTTGCGGTGCTTTATCCCGGCCGGGAAGACAATAAGCGTGCCCGGAGGACAGTCGTGGCGCTTACCTTCGATTTCGATGCTCATGGTGCCGCGCAGGATATAAAAAATCTGGTCTACGTCGTGGATGTGCATCCCCGCCGGAGAGCCGCCGCCTGGAGGCGTTTTGATGCAGTTGATAGTGCAGGTCTTGGCCCCGGTGGTGTGATCGAACAGACTTTGGGTGAGGCGCTCGTCGGCGCCGCTTTTGTCGATGGCCGCGAAATCGACCTTGCGAACATATTCCATAATTTACTCCTTTGGTTGTTTGCCTGGATAAACGCAGTGCCCGCGAAAGCTCGAGTGTAGGAATTGATGCGCCCAACTGTCAAGAGAAACGGCTTCCCGCCATTTGTCCAATTGCCGCCCGGCGTGGTAACATTAAAGATTGAGTATGAACGGTTTTAGTTGCGACGTACGGGCCCATGGGACCCATCAGATAGAGATAAAGACCAGATATCCAATATCCGCAAAACGGGATTTGAAATACGATCTGGATCTCTACTTTTTTTCTCCTGGTCAGTTGCAGTTGGATGCACGCCGGTACGGGGTGCAGAAATTCTTCGAGGACCTGAAAGCGAACACCAGGTATACGACTCCCGGGATACCATTGAGCCGTCTGATCGACGAATCCTTCGAGTTGAGCCCGCTGAACCGGATAAACCGGATTCTCGACGGGATCGGGACTGGCGGCAGGTTCAAACCTGAAAAGCTCCTGTATGAGATCAGGACTCTCGTCAACATCTACAAGGCGGAACTGCGCGACACCAGGCGCGTTATTCAGCTTGAGGTTGCCGCCGTTTACAATCCGGAAGTGTTGCTCGCCCGGATCATTGAGCATGTCACGCTTATCGATACGTTCCTTTCGCGTCTGCGGGCCACCATGTCCCGGTTCATCGATCCCCACATACCAGAACAGTTACGCGCCGCAATCGAATGGGCCGATGAGTCGATAAGCATCGCGACCGAGGTTGAAAGGCTCAAGCTTTTTCAGGTTGTCGATCCTCATAACGCACTCAGGCCGGCGGCAGAACGGCTCAAACCCTCACTCGACAGGGAGGCCGCGTACCGCCGGAAGGCGGGCTACAGTTCCGTCGTAAATCCCTCTGATCAAAGGAACAACGAAGATCTGTTGTACCGCGAAGGCATACTGAAAAAATGGGCGCAGAGCGCAATGTACATGAGTAGCGAACAGTCGCGGTCAGTCTCGCAGGCGGGGCACATTATCGCCGGGGTTGCGGCGGCGGTGGCGATGAGTTTTGCCGTTGCCGCGACTTTTCTTGCGGGCCGTCTGTTTGTATCGTACAGCATCCCGTGGGCGCTGCTGATCGTTGTTTCCTATATCTTCAAAGATCGGCTCAAGGAGGTGCTCAGATCGATCCTGATCCGCCTGGTGCCGCGGCTCATCGCCGACGACGCCGACGTGCTTACCGATCCGGCGGTAAACAAGAAGGTCGGCAGCACCAGAAGCAGCGCCGCGTTTCGTAAATCCCGGGATGTCTCGGCAAGGATCCGGGAGTTGAGGAACTTATCTCAAAATCCCTTCAGGGACATTCTGCCTGAAGAAGACGTGATCCACTACCGCAGACGGATTCGGATAAACGGAAAGATCCTCCAGATGAACCATCAGCGCTTGGAATCGATCACCGACATCTTGAGGCTCAAGCTCGATTCCTGGATGGAGGAGATGGACAATCCGGAGAACTTCCTGACCTATTTTGAAGACGACAGGATCAAAAGAGTTGTCGCCGCGCGGGTGTATCACGCAAATGTCGTTGTAGCCCTCGCACACGGAATCGACGTCAACTATTACCGATTCAGGCTGATCCTCACGAGAAACGGGCTGATCCGGGTGGAAACGGTGACCGAGCGAATCCGGGCGTGAACGCATCTTGAAGGGGGCGCGGACCGCTGGCGGGCGGCGGGGGGCCGACCGCGGGCACGAGCTGGCGCCGGAGAACCGCCGCCGGCAGCAGTCATGAAGGCCCGCCGGACCCACGGTCGCTGCGACTCCCGGTGGTCTCCTTGCCCAGAACAACCAGCAGAATCGCCATCAGCAGTATGAGCGCCGCGTTGAGCTTCATGGCGATGCCCTTCCCCGATATTCCGGCAAACCGGTCCCCGAAAGCGTCGGCCACGAAGCCCAGCAGTATCGGTCCGACAATCAAGCCCACGTCCCCGAATGTGCGGTAGAGGCCCATGGTCACGCCCGTTTTTCCGGCAGGGGCCAGATCTGCCGCGTATGCCGCGGGAGCCGGGCCGATCAGTCCTGTGCCTATCCCCAGAAGCGCCCCGCCGGCGAAGAAGAGCCCGAAATTGTCGGCCAACGCGAATATGCTGAGCCCGGCTACCGAGCAGAGCGCGCCGGGCATGATGACCGCCTTGCGCCCAAAGCGGTCGGTCAACGCACCGGCAGGCAGTACCAGTACCAGGTTGATAACGGTCATAAACGTAAACAGAAGGCCCAGTTGCGTTGCTGACATACCGCCTTTTTCCACGGCCAGCAGCGGCAGGATCGTCTGGCGCGAACCCGAGCGGGTGAAGAACACCATCATGGTGAAAAGGCTCACCAGAAGAAAGGTGGGATTACCGAGGAGCTTGCCAATGACGCGGAAGTCCCAGAACGATTGGTGCGGAGCCTTCTGCTTCGGCGGCTCTTCGGCCGCCGGTTCACGTGACGCCGCCCGGGGCTCCGTCAGACGTGACACGATCCAGAGCGCCGCCATGGCTGACAGGATCGCGGCGACGAAGAACGGCCACCTGAGACCGAGGGAGTCGGCGAGAAATCCACCCAAAGCCGGACCGAGGCTGGTCCCCAGGAGCAGGCTCCCCTGCTGAAGGCTCATGAGCTGCCCTCTGTTGCGGGAAGTCGAGATGTCCGCGATAAAAGACATCGCCCCGGTCATGTACATTGCCGAGCCCGCGCCGGAGACGAATCTCCATACGGCCATCACTATCACGGAATTAGCGGTGCCTGTCAGAACAAGACCCAGCGCGTTGCACATGAGCCCGATCGTCATCAAGAGCCGCCTGCCGAAACGTTCACCGATTATCCCCGCGGGGACATTCAGAAAGAGGCGCGAAATCCCAAAGGCGCTCACCACAAAGCCGACGGCGGCTACGCTGACGCCGAACTGGCTGGCCAAAAGCGGGATGACCGGCGACATGATGCCCTGTCCCAGCATCGAGATGACGGTGGTGACGCAGATGACAAAGACCGAGCGGTTCTGTTTAAAGAGCGTGATGTAGCGACGGATTACGGGTATCGCCAAATTGGGCCTCCATGTCGTTTTTTCCAGCGGAAGGCGGATCGCGCGCTAGATTTTCCCCAGCTGTTCAAGCAGCGTGATCACCCGAAGAGATTCGGCGACACCGGTGGTTCCGCTCATCGATATTTCGACCGACAGCGTTTCAAGTATCTCCTCGGTGCTGGCGCCTGCATTGAGCGCATGCATCGTTTGAGAAAGGATACAATTGACACAACCGGCCCGGAGGGCGATTCCAAGGGATATCAGCCTTTTCACTTTCAGGCTCAGAGCTCCGTCTTTGTA
>JAFGHN010000015.1 GCA_016930115.1 Spirochaetales bacterium
CACCTGCCGGAGCCATCCGGAATGCTGGGCGTATCCATGAAGGAGAAGCACCGATGCTTTCGGTTCGCCTTGAGGCCGGCGCTCCTCAAAGCAAAGCTTGAGTCCCCCCCATCCTGAAAAATACGATCTTCCCTCATGGCTGGTAATGTTCACGATTCTCACTCCCGCTGAAAGGCTGCTGACAAAACAATTAAAGGGCGGCAGGAAGGCGATTTCGTATCTGTTTCCCGCGTGCGGTTCGAAGGAAATCGCCTTCCTGCCGGCTACATTAGGGGTTTGTCAGCAGCCTGCCAACATGTTACTTCCATTTTCAGACGTTTGGCCATACCTTATATGAAATAGCTACGGTGAGGCGGGTGATGGTTACTGAAGAAATGATAAAGAAAATACCCAAGGTGGAGCTCCACGATCATCTCGACGGCGGACTCCGGCCGCAGACCATCGTCGAGCTTGCCGACGAACAGGGCGTGAAAGAGTTACCGTCACGTGACCCGGACGAGCTCGCCGCGTGGTTTCATCGCGGGGCAGACCGCAAAAGCCTCTCCCTGTATCTGGAGGGCTTTGCGATGACCGTCTCGGTGATGCAGACCCGTGAGGCCCTCAGGCGCGTGGCATACGAAGCGATGGAAGACCTGGCGAAGCAGAACGTCGTCTACGCGGAAATCAGATTTGCGCCGATCCAGCACCTCGAACGGGGACTGAATCTTGAAGCGGTGGTGGAGGCAGTGCTTGCCGGTCTTAACGAAGGTTCAAAAAAATTCAACATCGCCTATGGTCTGATACTCTGCGCGATGCGGCACCAGGGCTCGGATTACTCCCTTGAGATCGCGGAGCTGGCCGTGTCATTCCAGGACCGGGGCGTTGTGGGGTTCGATATCGCCGGAGACGAGTTCGGTCACCCGCCCAAGCGCCACCTTGAAGCCTTCCAATATATCCGGAACAAGAATTTCAATATCACGATACATGCCGGCGAAGCCTTCGGCCCGGAGTCAATCTGGCAGGCGGTGCAGATTTGCGGCACCCACCGCATCGGGCACGGAACCAGGCTCATCGAAGATATTGTCGCCCACGGAACCCGTATCGAACACATGGGAAGCCTGGCCCATTTTCTTAAGGACAAGCGTGTTCCCTTTGAAATGTGCCTCTCATCCAACCTGCAGACGGGTGTCGTGAAGAGTATCGAGGAGCACCCGTTCAATATGCTGTACAAGAACTCCTTCAGGGTGCTCCTTTGCGCGGACAACCGCCTGATGAGCAACACCAACCTGTCGAAGGAGATGCTGCTCGCGTCTGACAGCTACGGGCTAAACCTGCGTGACCTGGAGAAGCTTTCGATCAACGCCATGAAATCGGCTTTTCTCCACTACAACGACCGTATCCGGATTATTTACGACGTGTTGAAGCCGGGATTCGCCAAAATCCGCGAAGAATCGGACCCGTACGACTGATAGCTACCACTGGTGGCGGCCGCCGGCCCGGCGCGACCCCGCGCGCCTGGGCGCCGGTGAGACGCCCGCACCCTCTATATCGATACCGCCGTTTCCAGGGCGAGCTTCATCATATCCGTGAAGGACTTTTCCCTGTCCGCTGAGCTGACATGCTCCTTTGTGACAAGACTGTCGCTGACTGTGAGGATCGTTAGGGCGGCGACGCCAAACCGCGCGGCAAGGGTATACAAAGCCGATGATTCCATCTCAACGGCAAGCACTCCGTAGGCTGCCCAGAGTTTCCAGCCATCGGGATCCTCGCCGTAAAACGTATCTTCCGAGAGGATGTTTCCTACTTTCACCGGTATGCCAAGCTCCGCGGCGTTATCAAATGCCGTTTTTAGAAGCGCAAAGCTCGCGGCGGGGGCAAAATCCATCCCGTTGAAACGTATCCGGTTCATGCTCGAATCGGTGCATGCGCTCTGTGCAAGAACAATGTCACGCAGCCGAACATCCGGCTGCAGGCTCCCGCAACTGCCGATGCGCATGAGGTTCTTCACGCCATAGTCGTTGACAAGCTCGTTGACATAGATCGAAAGCGACGGCATCCCCATCCCGGAGCCCTGAACCGAAACCCGCTTTCCTTTGTAGGTTCCGGTGTAACCGTACATCCCCCGGACTTCGTTGTAGCAGACCGCGTTTTCAAGGAAGTGTTCCGCCACAAATCGCGCCCGTAGCGGGTCTCCAGGAAGCAGAATCGTCTCCGCGATATCGCCTTTTTTCGCGCCGATATGAATGCTCATCATCCCCTCCGTTAGTACAACCGGTACGGTATTATCTCACCCACATCGATCCTGACGGTCACCTTCGCTTCGTATTCACCCGCGTCTATCACGATATACGGTGCTTCCGCCAGGACGACGCTTCCCCGTACCTCTTTCGGTTTGTTGAAGATGCGGGGCCGCAGATGCGCGCGAATCGCCTCTTTCGCCGCCTCCGCTACGGCCTCATACTTCCCGCTCGCACCGGCGAACATGCTTGCCCTGCCCCGGCCGGTGGCGTTGTGATAGATATTGCTCTGCATCATCCTGAGCCAGCGGAGCTGATGATCCTTTGGAAAGTAACGCACATAGGCATGCAGTAAATTACCTTCAGTCCAGGTTTCGGCGATGGAGAGACCGGGATCTCCCCAGGGTATCTGGGCCACAGGATCAAAGGTAAACAACTCGTCCACTTTGCGGGTTGCGTCAGACGGTGTGTACAGGAAGGTATATCCGTAGATCATCCCGCTAAAAACGTACCGGGCTTCCTCGAGTATGCGGGTATAAGCTTCTTCATCGGTTTGTTGAGCTCCCCCCTCGGTTTCCACAAAGGGGTCCAGCTCAACCCAGAAATCGCCGGTGAGGACCGGATCGGTATCCAGAGCGTACATCCCCGCCGGGATGCCGAACAACAGGACCGCAAAAACGAACATGTGCCACGCTCTTTTGGAGAAGCCCGGCCTCATACGCCGTCTCATGCGGCGTGCTGCCGTATGGCGCGCCTGCCGCAGCTTTCGGTAGCGAGGGTTTCGCCCGGCATTATCTGAATCTGCCATCGCGAAAGAATACCTTGATCGGGTTGATGCCGATCCGCGTTACGAAGTAGAGGTAAGCGATGGCAAATCCTGCGAGGTGGGTTAAGTGCGCCACGCTGCTGCGGTAGTTGAAAACCTGGGAGAAAACCGCGATTGCGGTGAATACCAGCACGAGAATCGGCGCTCTCATCGGGATGATCCCCATGACGTAGATCATCGATGAAGGGAAATAGGTAGCGAAAGCAAGGAGCACCGCATAGACGGCCCCGGAAGCCCCGAGAAGAAACACGTTGTACTGTCCTGTGAGCCGGTAAATGACGAAGGAGAAAATCCCGGCAAGCACGCCTGTGGAAAGGTAGAAAAGGAGGAACTCGTGGCTTCCCATCCTCCGCTCAACCTGATTACCAAAGAAGAAAAGCCCGAGCATGTTAAAAAGGATGTGGGAGATGCTGCCGTGGGTAAACATGTAGGTGAAGAACTGCCAGTACCAGTTGTACCGGATGACATACGCCGGGCTCAGGACCAGATACGCAAGCGATTGCGGAGCAATGTTGTTTATCAGGAAAACAAGTATATTGAGCCCGATAATGATAAAGGCCGCGTTATAAAACTTGTATTGAAACGGCCGCCTCAAAAGTGACGTCTTCATTGCATACAAAATAAGTGCTTTACCCTGGCCGGTCAACCGCATACACTGCGGTCAGGATATGGCGAGAGAACAGGACCACTACACAAAACGCGCGTTACAGGAGGGGTATCCGGCGCGATCGGTGTACAAACTCGAAGAGATCCAGAACAGGTTCGGCATAATCGGTAAGGGTGCACGGGTGCTCGATATCGGCGCTTCGCCGGGCAGTTTCAGCATGTATGCCCTCAAGGCGGCGGGCGCCGGATCGGTGGTCGCGGTCGATCTCAAGAACGAAGCGCCGCCGCTTCCCGGGAACCGGTTCACCTTTCTCCAGGGCGACGCGTTTTCAGAGCCGGTCATATCGATGATCCGCGAGCACGGACCGTACCACTGCGTCCTGAGTGACGCCGCGCCTTCCACCACCGGTAACCGCACCGTCGACACCGCCCGTTCGTTCAATCTTGCCCGGCAGGCGATATCTCTCGCTTGCGGGGTCCTCGTTCCTTCAGGCAACATCGTGGTCAAGGTGTTCCAGAGCGGCGAGGAGAAGGAACTTCTCGATGCGCTCAAGACTTCCTTCACCAGCGCGAGAATGGTGAAACCCAAGGCAAGCAGGAAAGAGTCGTTTGAGGTCTTTCTTGTCGCGACCGGTTACCGGGGGCCCCACAGGGACCACTGAATGACCTGGACGGAAGGCAGGAACCGGCCGATATGATAGATAGTATGCTTGCACAAAGTCGACGGCTCCGCCGGCGGTTTTGCATTTTGTCACTGCTGCTCGTCGCCCATGTATCCTCAGCAAACCCGTCAGATTCTGTTACTGGCGACGGGACGATATCCACCATAGAAGCTTTCTCAAGCCCGGTCACCTTTTGGGGTACCGGGATAGAAGCGGTTATCGAACAGGCGTACCGCAAGTGTTTCAGGACCTATATCTTTGACGATCGAATAGTGACGTTACGAATTCCCTTTGCCCAGAACAACGAACGCGCGGCCGTGTCCGGCACCGATTTGATCATCGTTGGAGACGGAAAGGCGGATCCGTTGTTTATCTGGAACCAGATCGATGAAATCCTGGCTACGGAGGATTTTGACGCATACACGCAAACCCTGAGCGACGGCCGGGACAAGGTAATCATTTTCGATCTCCCGGAGCGGAAGTGGTCCTTGAGCCGTGATCTCTTTGATATCGCGCGGATGAAAGCGGCGGTATACCGTGCCCTCCCGCACGAACCCTACGTGCTATCCACCGGTGACGGCCTTTTCGCGCCGGATATATACAACTATCTCTATTGCGTTGGGCGCATCGGGATGGATTGTTCGGGTTTCGTCTGGTACATACTCTCGCGTACCGCCCAAGCCGGCGGGATGGATCTCAACCGCCGTTTTGACCGATTACTCCGGGCGCCGCCGGGAATACACCCTGCATTTTACGTAGGAACTTCGCTTTTTGACACCGAGAGTGTTGAGTTCATCCAGGTCGAGGACAAGATCAGCAATCTACGGCCGGGCGACGTCATGCTTTTCCGCGACAAAGACGGGACGATGGCGCATTCGGCGGTGATACAATCGGTGGATCTGCCGGCAGGGGTCATTCGATACGTGCAGTGCACTGATGAGGCGCCCTATGACGAGCGCGGGGTGCATGACTCTTCCATCCGGTTCGATCCGACGAGAACGGAGCTGAGCTTGAAGGACAAATCCCTCGAGTGGTCGCAGTTCCGCTTCCCGCCGTTTCCCGGAGAACGGCCTTCCCCCTACTCCGCCGACGGCGAGCGTTACCGGGCCTTTCCTGAGTTTGGCGGGGGGAAAGTCATACGTCTGCGTGCAATTGC
>JAFGHN010000086.1 GCA_016930115.1 Spirochaetales bacterium
AAGGCCGGGACGGCAAGCCCTTCGCAGTCATGTGCAAGAACCTCGATGCGGTGCGGAGGTTCGCGCTGCTCTCGGCTGAGGAAGAGGTCTTGATCACCTCGCGGCAAAGACCGATCGTCCTGCTCAAGTCCCGTGCCGGCGGTATGGCCCGGCTGGCGCCGTCTGTGAGTAACGGGTTGGATACCTGCGGCGTCATGGTGCCGTACATGCCGCTTCACTCCCTGCTTTTCGAACGGTTGAAGACTGAAGCAATCGTCCTCACCAGCGGCAATCTCTCCGATGACCCGATAGCCATCGAAAACGACGAGGCGATGGAACGGCTGAAGAACACCGCGGATGCCTTCCTCACCACAGACAGGCGTATCCACAACCGCAACGACGACTCGGTTCTTTTTCTTGCGGGTCGCTTTCCCCGTTTCATCAGAAGGTCCCGCGGCTGGGTACCCGAGCCGGTAGCCCTTCCCTTCTCCGCCGAAGGTATCGCCGCCTGCGGCGCAGAGCTCAAGGGTACCTTCTGTATCGGCAAGGGTAGCGAAGGGATCGTCTCGCAGCACCTCGGCGATCTCAAAAACCCGGAAACCCATGAGTTCTACGTGGAGGCCTTTGAACGATTTTGCCGTCTTTTCAGATTTACCCCCCGTCTCGCCGTCTGCGACTCCCATCCCGACTATCTTTCGACGAGATTTGCGGAAGACCTGGGGGTTCCGGTCATCCGGGTACAACACCACTACGCCCATATCGCTTCATGTATGGTTGAGAACGGTTTCACAGACCGCGTCATCGGCGTTGCGATGGACGGAACCGGATACGGCGACGACGGCGCGATATGGGGCGGAGAGTTTCTTGTCTGCGATCTTTCCGGTTTCAGCCGGGCGGCGCACCTGCAGTACCTGCCGCTGCCAGGCGGCGACGCAGCGGTGCTCGAACCGTGGCGGATGGCCGCCGGGCTGCTCTATTCGCTCTACGGCAAATCCGCCCTCGACCTTGACCTGCCGCTTTTGCGTGAACGCTCCCCGGCGGAGCTCGACCTCTTGACCGCCGCAATCGCCCGCGGTGTGAATACACCGCTTACCTCGAGCGCAGGGCGGCTTTTTGATGCTGTCGCAGCGCTGACGGGTCTTGTGACCACCGCCACCTTTGACGGGGAAGCTCCGATGAGACTGGAAGCGGCGATCATCCCGGACGCCGGCCGGTACGCTTTTGGCGGTGGAGAGGTAATAGGCGTGCTACCGGTCATCGAAGAGGTCCTGGCCGATATGAGAAACGGTGTGAGCACCGGGACCATAGCCGCGCGCTTCCACAACACCGTCGTTGCGATCATCGTCGACACCGCTACCGGACTCGCCCGGGATACGGGAATCTCGACAGTTGCGCTGTCCGGCGGGGTTTTCCAGAATCGTTATGTTCTCGGCCGGTGTGAGGAGCTCCTCCTCTCCAAAGGCTTCACGGTCCTACGGCAGCTCAAAGTCCCCGTGAATGACGCCGGCATCGCCCTTGGTCAGCTCGCCGTCGCCGCGACGGCGGACAAAGGCGGTTGATCATTCGGTATCACCTGAACCGCGCCGGGCTGTCTGCAACGGGCCCGCGGCGCCCCAGGCCGTGACGCCCTGAGGTTTCAGCAGATCCTCGGGAGCAGCAACCCGCGGGGAAGATCGACGATTCTCCTGCCGCCGATTCTGGTTTCCATAATGACTTTACCGGCGGGCTCTTTCACAACCGTCCCGATAGCCGCCGCGCTTCTCCCCTCTGCGTGCTTGGAAAGCCGTTTCAGGGCGTCGGAAGTGATCTCGGGAGCAACCACGGCGATGAAAACGCCTTCATTCGCCACTTCCAGAGTGTTGAGGCCGAGGATGTCCGCCGCCGCCGCCACATCGCGGTTCACCGGGATATCGGCTTCACGGACCAGGATTCCCGAAGATCCGGCTGCGACTATTTCGTTGAGGACCGCCGCGAGGCCGCCTCGCGTGGCGTCACGCATGAATTTCAGGGCAGACCCAAAGGAGAAAAGCTCCTCACAAAGCGGGTAGAGATTCGCGCAGTCCGACAGAATCGCATCCCCTACGGGAAGCCGTTCCCTGGCGCCGAGCACCGCAATCCCGTGGGCGCCCAAGGGTCCCGAAAGAATCACCTCGTCGCCGGTGACGAATTCCGCCGGGTCAAGGTTCCCGGTGAAGCGCTTGACGCCGATGCCGGTCGAGTTAATATAGATTCCTCCGCCTTTGCCCGCAGGCACCACTTTCGTGTCTCCGGTTACAACCGCAACCGCCGCCTCCGCTGCGGCCTTTGCGATGGAATCAAGCACTCGAGAAAACTCCTCCAATAAGAAGCCCTCCTCAAGCACAAAACCGAGAGAGAGATACTCAGGCCTTGCACCGGAGACGGCAAGATCGTTACAGGTACCGAACACCGCGAGCTTCCCGATATCGCCGCCGGGGAAAAAAACGGGATCAACCACGTAGGTGTCGGTAGACATGCACATCGACACCGAACAACGGATATCCGTACCATCGGTAAGCGAAGGGTAGGCGGCGTTTTTCAACACCGGATAGATGACCTGTTCGATCAATTCACGGGAGAGAACGCCGCCGCTTCCATGTTCGAGGCGTATTCTATCTTCCATATTCAGAATCCATACCTGAAATAGGCGGCACAGGTCCCTTCCGATGAGACCATGCAGGGCCCGACGGGCCTGTCGGGAGTGCAGGCTTTGCCGAAAAGGCCGCAATCCGCCGGGGTCACCTTTCCCTGAATAACCGCACCGCAGAGACACCCGGGTGCGCCTGCGTCGGTTTCTTCGGCAAGAGAGAAGACCGATGCGGCGTCAAAGTCACGGTAACGCGACGACAACCGCAGACCGCTGTCGTTGATGATCCCTAGTGAGCGCCAGTGCGCCGCGTAAGGCTCGAGGAAATCGTACATGAGCGCTCTCGCCGCGGGGTTTCCGCCCTCTCTGACAGCCCGTTTGTAGGCATTCACAACCCGGGCATCACCGACGCGAATGAGCTTGAGAAGCGTCTCGATCCCAATGAGCATATCGATAGGCTCGAAACCGGTGATGACCCCCGGTATTCCGTTCTTCCGTTCAAGAAAACCGTACGCCTCGCGGCCGATGATCACCGACACATGCCCCGGAAGCAGGAAACCGTCAAGCATGTGGCTTTCATCAGAAAGAAGGAATTGCAGAGCCGGCGGCACCGTTTTGAAGGCGGTATAGAGAAAGAGGTTCTTTCTGCCTTCCTCGAGAGCCTTGCGGAACCCGGAGATCGCGGCGGGGATGGTGGTTTCGAATCCGATGGCAAGGAAAACCACGGCCTCCGTCGTTTCCGCGGCCAGAGCGGAAAGCTCCGATGGCGAATAGATAACCTTGATCCTCCCGGATCCGGTGTGGGCCGAAAGTGTTCTACCGTCACTCCCCGGCACTTTCACCATGTCACCAAAGCTCGCTACGCGGCAGTTGTGCTTCTCAATGAGCCGGAAGGCATTATCGATATAGCCGGACGGCGTTACGCAAACCGGACAACCGGGTCCTGAAATCAGTTTCACCTTCGCGGGGAGGAGCGAATGAATCCCGGCGCGGCGCAGGGCGACGGTGTGGGTGCCGCATACCTCCATGAGCCGCACCTGTCTGCTGAGCGTATCGCTTATTTCCTCTATTTTTTTTACAAGTCCGGCCGCAACTGAAGGATCGCTGTACCGGTCGTTAATTCCCATTATTTCTTTCAAGAGCATCAAACATATCGAGTCTGCCTTCAGCCTCTTCGAGATCGAGCACCTCAATGGCATAACCGGCGTGCACAATGACGTAATCGCCTTCGCAGACGTCTTGAAGAAGCGAAATATCGACGTCCAGCAGCGAGCTTCCCTGCTTTACGGAAGCCGTCCTGTTTTTGTGGATTATTTCGACCTGCAATGGCACAGCAAGGCACATACCTTCATTCCTCCGGGATTTCGAACACACCAAATGTGCGAGGCGGTTGCGCCGCCGGATGAACGCCTACTTCAATTGGCTTTCTTGAGCTTGGCTTCGAGGGTCATGAGCAGATGTTTCGTGGCGATGGGTTTCTGAAACACCCCGTCCAGGTTGAGCTCCGTAAAATCAAAATTCCTTGTCAGCTCATCGCCGGTGGACGAAAGCAGATATACCGGCGCGGTGTTCTTCAGCACTTTGAGTTCCTTCGCAAAGTTCTTGCCCGCATCTATCGATTCCATCATCAGGTCCACGATGATAAAATCCGGCCTTTCCTTCTTGTAACTGCTGAGGCCTTCCTCGCCCGACAGCGCCTCGAGGACGGCATATCCGTTCTTTTCGAGGACCATCTTAAGAGAGAGAAGAACATCCTCATCGTCATCGATACAGAGTACTACGAACTTACCGTCTTTCACCTTTGTCCCCCATTGCCTCTAGGATATCGCCGCTTTTCAAAGCCGCGACAAGCCGACCGGCGGCAACCTCGAGATTGCCTTTCGCCTTGTCGGTCATGTTTTCTTTGAACATATCAAAGGAGTATCCCCGTATTTCCAGGATATACCCTCCCGTTTTCGCGTTGAACAGACTCTCGGCAAGACCGAGCACCTGTTCCGGACTCACGGAGTGACTGCTGAAACTTTCGATATGTTTCGGCGTCACTCTCTTGAATACATACGGCTCGCTGCCGTTCACCGATGCGTCGATGAAGATCACGGTGGCGTGCCCGGCGATATCCGACGCGTGCTCGACGGAAAGCTGATAGTCGATATCGACTTCCACCCCGTCGATCTTTGACCGCTCCAGGATCTCCGCGGCCGCCGGGCCAAGACCGTCATCCTCTCTGGCGGGATTCCCAAAACCGATTACAAGCACGCCGCCGGGCATTTTGCGAGCCTCGTACCCCAAGGTTACTCTTTTACCTTTCTGTCGACGAGCGTATCTCCGGCGTCATACAGCTCAACAACCAGAGGCATCCGGCCCATCGCATGAGTCGCACAGGACAGACAGGGGTCGTAAGCCCTGATCGCCACTTCGATATGGTTGAGAAGGCCTTCGGTGATCTCGTTTCCCGACAGGTAATCCTCAGCCACCTTTTGCACTGCGCGGTTCATCGGTTCGTTGTTGTTTGTGGTGGAGACTATGAGATTCGCCATGGTTATCTGATCGTCCTTGTTCACCTTATAGTGGTGGAAGAGCGTTCCCCGCGGCGCCTCTATGAGCCCCACACCTTCTCCCCGCATGTCGCCCTTGGCGACGAGGTCGGTACCTTGCAGATCACGATCGTGGAGCAGTTCCTGTATCTTTTCGATTGAATGCAGCTCTTCGATCATCCGTGCCCAGTGATAAGCCATCGTGATATTGTTCGGCTTGCCGTTGGTGAGCGCCATGAACTCCTTTCTTTCGGCCTCCGCCTCGGGGGTATCGATAAAATCACAGGCGTTGATCCGGGCGAGAGGCCCAACCCTGTACCAGCCTTTCTCCGGCCCGAGCGACTTTATGAAGGGGAACTTCATATAAGACCACGGCCGGACTTCCTCGGCGATATAGTCGAGGTAGTTCACATAGTCCACGTCGTCGATAATCCTATTCCCCTCTGCATCGATAGAGCGAAGCCTGCCATGGTAGATGTCCATCGCACCGTCTTCTCTGACCAGCGAGGTATGGTTCGAGTCGAAGGAACCGAAGCCGGCCAGACGTTCCAGATTTTCCGCTGTATAGTCTTTGGCGATTTTGAGAGCCCCCCGGGACCATTCGATCATCTGATCGAGGTCCTTGAGGAAGAAATCCCGCTCTTCGATTGACAGGTTCTTGTTGATGCCCCCGGGAATCGCCCCGGTTCCGTGAATTTTCTTGCCGGCGGTTGCCCGGATGAGCTCCTGGCCATACTTCCGCATCATCACTCCCTGCACCGCCAAGTCCGGGAATTTCTTCGCCACACCGATGACGTTCCTGATGGCCGGGTCCGCGTCAAAACCGAAGAGAAGGTCCGGTGAAACAAGGTGAAAAAAATGCAGAGCGTGTGACTGGAAGAATTGCCCGTAGTGCATCAGGCGCCGCATCTTCTCCGCAGTAGGCGGAAGTTTATCTACGCCGACAACCATGTCCATGGCCTTCGCAGCCGCAAGATGGTGGCTCACCGGGCAGATACCGCACAACCGCTGCACCAACACCGGCGCTTCCCAGTACGGTCTTCCCTGAACGAAGCGCTCGAAGCCACGGAACTCTACGATGTGAAGCCGCGCCTGTTTGATCTTATTGTTTTCGTCAAGCAGAAGAGTAACCTTCCCGTGCCCTTCGACTCTCGTAACAGGTTCTATTGCAATACGTTTCAGACCCGTCGCTTGTGTTGACATCTCTCTACTCCTCTTCAGTTCTCAATCGTATTTTATGAGCTCATAGGGCATTCCCACGGGCTTGTCCCCGAGAAGCGCCGTGAGCGCCTGCCAGATGGTGTCCGCCGAAGGCGGACAGCCGGGCAGGTGGTAGTCTATCTTGACCACCTCGTGGCAGGGGTAAACTTTGTTGAGAAGAAGCGGGATCTCTTCATCGTTCGGGATCTTGCCGCTTGGGTTATACACCGACGGCCCGTTGAGGTATGCCTCCTCAAGGCACTCCCGCAACGGAATGGTGTTCCTCATCGCGGGCAAGCCGCCCATGGTAGCGCAATCACCCACGGAGATGAGGATATCGCAGTGCTTCCTGAAATCCTGCAGCACCCGGACGTTTTCCTCATTGGCGCATCCCCCTTCTACAAGGCCCACCAGACAGCGGCCGGTGAACTCTTTTATATCGTCTATCGGAGATTTGTCAAAATCGATAAGCTCTATGAGCTGTAATATTCTCTCGTCAATGTCGAGCAGAGACATGTGACATCCGAAGCACCCTGCCAGCGACGTTGTAGCTACTTTCGGTTTGCTCATTCTTTCCCCCTATTTCGCCTTGCTCTCGATATCGGAGCCTATTGGTTTGTGATCGTAGATGCGCTCCCCGATGGGAACGGCGTAACCGACACCCTTCTTGAGAATCGAACCAACCGGACATGCCGCAACCGCCTTGTCGGCGCTCTTCAGCTCCGTATCCGCAAGCCTTGATGTAGCGTTAACGGATATTCTTTTCTTGATCCCGCGGCCGGTAAACTGGAAGACGTTCTTGCCGTCCTGATCTCTGGAAGCGCGCACGCAACGACCGCAGAGTATGCATCTATTCCGGTCAACGAAAACTTCCGGGTGAGTCGCGTCGAGCTCCCGCTGGGGGAACATAAAGGGAAACCGCGGCGCCGCGATTCCCAGTCTGTATCCCAGAGCCTGAAGCTCGCAGTTACCGCTCTTCTCGCAGAACATGCAAAAGTGGTTACCTTCCACAAAAAGCATCTCTATGAGCTGCTTCCGCATTTCGGTGAGTTCTTCGGTATCGTTTTCAACAATGATTCCCGGTTGGGCAGGCTGGGTGCAAGCCGACTGAGGTCTGCCGTTCACCAGCACGGTGCAGACCCTGCAAGCGCCGTAAGGCTCAAGGCCGTCCTTGTTGCACAGCCGGGGAATATATATTCCCGCCTCATCCGCAGCTTTCAGTATCGTCTGACCCTGTCTCGCCGGTATTTCAGTTCCGTCGATGATGAAGGTGAAATTATCCGCCATCTTCTATCTCCTTAAGAAAAATGAACCGATTTGCGGCCGGTTATCGACTGCGATTCCTGCAGCACTTCCTGTATGTTGAACGAAGGCTTGAACCCGTCTTTCGAAGTCTTCAGAAGTTTCGTGTACTCCGGGTAGAACTTCGCGAGGGTGGTGAGAATCGGGTTCGGCGAGGTCTGCCCCAGTCCGCAGCGACTTGTCGTTTTGACGGTCCTGGCGAGAGATTTCATCACCTCAAGATCCGCCTCTTCAGCCTGACCGTTCATGACTCTCTCGAGGTATCCCTTGAGCAGCACGTTGCCCACGCGGCAGGGCGTACAGTAGCCGCAACTCTCTTCGATAAAAAACTCCATAAAATAGTCGGCCACTTCGAGTATGTTCCGGTCCGCGCCAAAGATCATAACCGATCCGCCGGTAGCCAGATCGTCGTAACATATCGTTCGATTGAAGTCTTCCTTGCCGATCATCTGACCCGAAGGTCCGCCGATCTGCACGGCCTTGGCGTCTTCCGCACCCACATCCTGCAGCAACTGCTTGATAGTAATACCAAAGGGGTACTCATATACGCCGGGCGCGTGACAGTCACCGGAAATGCTCAGGAGTTTGGTTCCCGAGCTTCCTTTGGAGCCGATTGAAGTAAACCATGCGGCGCCCATGTCAATAAGCCGGACAACCGCCACGTAAGTTTCGACGTTGTTCACGCAGGTCGGATGACCCATAAAGCCTTTCTGGGCCGGAAAGGGCGGCCTGTTCTTGGGATCGCCTCTCGATCCTTCGCATGAGCTGATGAGCGCCGTCTCCTCGCCGCAGACGTATGCTCCCGCTCCAAACTGTATTCTTATATCGAAGTCAAAAGCCTTCTTGCCGAGAATCGCCTTTCCGAGAACCCCGTCTTTCCGCTTCTTTGCGAGAACGTTCTCGAGCAAATTGCTCAGATACGCATACTCGGCTCTCAAATATAGAATTCCCTGCTGAGCGCCGATAGCGTACCCGGCGATCGTCATCCCTTCGAACAACCTCTCCGGATAATCGGTGAGCAGAACACGGTCTTTGAAAGTCCCGGGTTCACCCTCGTCCGCGTTACAGATGATATATTTCTCCGGATCCTCTGCGGCACGGGTGAACTGCCACTTCATTCCGGCTGGGAAACCCGCGCCGCCGCGGCCCCTGAGCCTTGCGTTGGTAACCTCGTTGATTACTTCCACCGGGCTCATTGTCAACGCCTTCTTCAACCCGGCGCCGTCCGGATAATCGGCGAAGATCACGTCTCCTTTCTTTCTGATGTTGTTGTGCACCATGGAATTGACAAGAGGACTGGCGTTATTACCGTCACCGAGCCGGCTGACCAGTTTTTTGGGATCACCTGTCTTCTTGAGGGTCCTCACTATCTCCCTCGCCTTATCGGAGGAAAGATAGGTGATTACCTCGTCATTTACCAATGCGGCGGGAGCCTGATCACTCATCCCGATGCAAGGGGTATACTCCAGGGTGATCAAACCGTCCGCCGTGGTCTCGCCAAAATCGACGCCCAGCTCTTCCTTGAATGCCTTGGCAACAACATCGACGCCGGCCAGTCTGTCTATGATGTCGTTGCACAGGCGGATTACTATTTTGCCTTTCTTCTCCTTTGAGAGAAACGCGTAGAAAGTTGCGGTACTTTCCACCTCAACTCGTGGAATGGAAACAGCATCCGCAATCGCATCGATTGCTTCGTCTGAAACCGATCCGTGATCAACCTGCACTTTACGAAGAATGTCCATGAGATAAATTCTGTCGTTGTTGTGCTGCAGGCAGATCTCCTTCACCGCCGCGGAAAGATCATTACTCATCTGCCACCTCACTCGTTCCAGCTTTTTGTGCAAATTACACCCGCCGGCCCGAGGCCGGCCCGTGAATTCACTTTGAAATGCTTTTTTTGAAAATGCTTTGGGCGAAACAACCTTTCGGTGAGCACATTATGTGATATAAATCACGATTTGGCAAGTTTTTTTCGGGAAGGACCAGAGACCAGGACTAATGGCGTTCGTTTTTCAATGAAAGGATCTTGTCCCGCAGCCGTGCGGCCCGCTCATAATCCTCATTTGCCACAGCTTCTTCAAGCTGCGCCTCCAGACGGTCTGCTTCTTCACCGCCGGACTCGTCGAGCTGTTTCAAGGTGCCTCGAAGCTGCTCGACTGATCTGTCCCGCTCAAATTTGTACACGATTGAAGAAATCATCGGTCCGGATTCTATTTCTTCGATCGCGTTCTTGATAATGTCCAAGGCGCGCCGCTTCTCGTTTTTGCCGAGAAGCAGCATGGAGCGTGACAGCGCGTTGATTCTGATAATATAAGGCTTATACTGGAGAAGAGAAACTCTGTCTTCTTTGTCCGTGCAGTATTTCTCGACAAGGTGGCAGATGCGCAGATTGTGCCCGGTATCCCGGCAGGTCCTTTCGTAATCTCCGATCTGGAAAAGCAGCAAGTAACGGTAATAGAAAAGCATCCCCTCGTTTTGCATCATCACGAAGTCCTCATGATCGATGGTGAAGCCGTCGTCCTCACCATGCTCCTCGGTGAACTTTTCGATTTTTGCTTCAACTTCCTCAAGAAAGGTTTCCCGCCCAAAAGGCACCGTGCCGTCCGGACGGCCGTCCATCTCATACTGCTCTATCCCGAGGGGCAGCCGGACCTGGAGAATCTGTCTCCCGTCGTCGCCCTCTATGAACCGTACGGTGTTATCGGGATCGTATTCCCATTCGCGCATAAGATGTGCTATGTCTTTGCCCATAAAAGATCGACTCTTGCTATGAATATACTCTAGCAGATCGATTGAGTAAAAGGCAATACTTTATCGCATGAAGATTGCAGCCGAACTAATCGACGCCGCGGGACAACTGGCACTTGAAGCCGATGCTTGCTCTTTTTCCCATCCGGTTGCTTATGTCTACAACCCGCTCAGCTACGCCTGGAAGCCCTATGTCGCATACGTGGAGAACTTTGCAACGACTCGCAAGAAGGTGCTCTTCCTCGGCATGAATCCGGGTCCGTGGGGCATGGCCCAAACCGGTGTTCCTTTCGGCGAAGTCAGTTGCGTTCGTAACTGGCTTGGCATAACAGAAGAGGTCGCCACCCCACGGTCCGAACATCCCAAACGCCGGGTGACCGGTTTCTCCTGCACCCGAAGCGAAGTAAGCGGACGGAGGCTTTGGTCTTTCTTTTCAAAAGAATTCTCGTCGCCGGAGGCGTTTTTCAGTGATCATTTTGTCACGAATTACTGTCCGCTCATGTTTATGGAAGAATCCGGGAGAAACCGCACCCCTGACAAGCTGCCGTCTTCCGAACGCGCCCCGCTCTTTGAAATCTGCGACCGGCACCTGGTCCGGACAATAAAAAATCTCAAGCCTGACTGGCTTATCGGTATCGGCGCTTTTGCCGAAAGCCGTCTTTCTGCAGCGGCAACTGCTGAGGAGCTCAGGGATTCAGGTTCGGACTTCAGAATCGGTAAAATTCTTCACCCTAGCCCCGCGAACCCGGCGGCCAACAAAGACTGGGAACGAACGGTGAAGCACCAACTGCGTACACTCGGTGTCTGGTAAGGGCAACTCCGGCAGGCTTTTGACAAAGAAATGAAAGCGCGGCGGCCCGCTAGTTCAGCTCTCTCCCTGCTCTTTCCAGCGCCCATTTCTTGAAATCATCGTATGAAAGCCCGTCATCAGTACGCCCCAGGTTGAAATGCTCGCTCCCCTGCTGCTCGGTGAAGCAACAGCTTCCGAGGATCGATGATTCGAGATTGAGACTGAGCACCGGCTTTTGCGACTCGTTTGGAAAGAAGAGTATGCGGTAATGGTAGGGGCTTTTCTGCAAGGTTCTTGGCGGAATCTCCAGCGCCACGGCGCGATAATCGTTAAAAACGAACCGCTCCCGTATTTTGGCGGTCATCATCTGATACATCCAGGAACAGTCGTATATCGGTTCCATGGGAGTTCTCCAGCAAGACGCTTCCCCTCCCCCAGGCTCTACACAAGAGTATAGCATTGTTGGCCCGCGCTTGCAAAAAAAAAGTGCGAGAGCGGAAGCCGCAATGCCTTTTAACGTCCGAATACATGTGGTAAGATTCACCGCGATGCTTGAAATTGTACAAGACATACTCGACGCCGAGCGCAAAGCTGAAGAGACTCTGAAAAAAGCCAGAGAAGAGGCAGACACAATCCGCGGCAACACGGAACGGAAGGTGAGTCAAATCACGGCAGACACCCGGGAAGAGGCGCATCGCCAGAGCATAGAAAAGATCGAGCAGGCAAGGCGTCGTTCGTCCGAAGATATGGAGCAAGCACTTGGAAAAGAGAGGGAAGAAAACGATGCTTTCATGGGAGAGCATACGGCGGAAATTGAAGCCCTCGTTTCCGAAATAGTTGACCTTATCGTCCGAACAGATCGCCCGGATTAACGATGATCGAATGGCAACCAAACTAGCCACCTACGGTTACATCAACGCAAAACTTCGGACGCGTCTAAGCAAGATGCTTGAAGACCCGGAACTACTGACACTCCTGCGCGCGGAAACAACCTCGGAAGTGCTCAAGCTGCTGGAGGACACCGAGTACCACGCTGCGGCGGCCGCCTTTGCGGATACCGGTGATTTACGCCTTGCAGAAGCGATGCTTTTCGAGACCGAGGTGAATTTCTTCAACGATATCGGAGAACAGGTGAAGGGTGAACCCGGGGATTTCATATCGGCGCTTGTCTCGCGCTACGAGGTGGAAACGCTGAAAAGGGCCATCAGGCTCTGGTTCGAACGGCGAATCAAAGGGCGGGACATCGGCAATGAGATGGACTATCTCTATCGGGGTTTCACCGGGCTCAGAGTGGAAGAACTTATAGAGGCAGGGAGTCTGGAGGAAATCGCAGGCCTCTTACCGCAAAGTTCCTACGGCGCGGTCATCGCCGAGTCGGCGGGGACCGATATTTCGCAGCTCGGGCTCTTTCCGGTTGAAACATCCATTGACCGATACTTCTTTTCACGGCTTCTGGAAAGTCTGAACGACCTTTCAACAAGCGACAGGAAGATCGCGCGGAAACTCATCGGCGTTGAGATCGACCTGGAGAACTTGGAGCGAATTGTGCGATTCAAAGATCTCTACGGATTCTCTCATGAAAAGCTCGTGGACTACATCATTCCCTCAGGCGTGGCGCTCAGATCCCGCGATATTTCCGGCGACAGCAGCGAAATCATCAAATCTTACGTGGCCGGCCACTACGCCGGCCTTGCGCCGTTGGTCGAGTCTCTCGGCAGGGAGAAATACTCAAGCCTGGTGCTCCTGGAGGCGGTCCTGAATGAAGTGCTTTCCCTTGAAGTCAAACGGGCGCTGCTGGGTTACCCCTTCACCCTGGGGATTGTTCTTTCGTATTTTTTTCTCAAGAGGCGAGAAGTCCGGCGGATCGTGCTTATCCTGAATGCCAAGGCCTATGGCCTTGACGAAGAACGCGTGAGGTCGTTGTTATGATAATGCCGACACGAATGAGGCAACTCGTAGCGGTCGTACTGGAGAACGATGTTGACGCGGTTACCCGGGAGCTCCTCAACGAAGGGGTGATGCATTTCATCAGCATGCGCTCTCTGGTGAAGGACACTTCCTCGAGCTTGAGACCGGTGGGCAAGCCCGAATACGCCGGCTCGGCCGCGGCCATCCGCAGACGGATAGAGTCGCTATTGGATGCGGCTTCCCTCGATACGTACGCTGCCCAGGAGCTCGACATAGCAAAACTGAAGCCGGTGGATCTCGATGAGGCAGCCAAAACGGTTTCCGCCATCGAGGCAAAGACATCCGAGCTCCGCCAGGAGTTTTCCAACGCCGGTGACGAAATCCGTCATCTGAAAGATATCCAGAGACAGGTGGAGCTTTACGGCGACTTGAGCCGGGGCATCGGGAAGCAGAGTGACTATTCATACCTCACGATGCAGACCGGAGCTGTACCGTTGGAAACGGCCGAGTCACTTCATGAAGCTTTTTCCCAAATGCCGGTTGTGGCTGTTGCGCTGCATGATCAGGGAGGTGAACGTCAGTTTTTCATTATAGGCCTGAAGCGCGATGAGAAGAAGATCGATGAAATACTGAACAAGCTTGGTTGGCACGATCTGGATCTCTCATCCAGTCTGGAAGATACGGACAAAGATGTAACGGAGAACCTGAAAGACAGAACGGCGGCTCTGAGCAAAAAGCAGAGCAAGATTGAAAGCGAAATAGGCGAAGCGGTATCAAAGCAATCGGAAAAACTGACCGAGCTATGGGCCAATCTGAGAATGAACGAGCTTTACTCGCGGATTCAATCGTTCTTTTCCCGGACGGCGAGAACGATCCTCTTCACCGGTTGGGTGCCTGCAGCGAGCTCGGAGAAACTGGATGCGGGAATCCGGCAGGCGTGCCGGGGGGCCTGCTACCTCGAATGGTACGAGCCTTCCGAGCAGACTGAAGCGGTCGATGTTCCTGTACAACTCGAGAATCCCAAGTTTCTCAAACCCTTCGAAATGCTCGTAAAGAATTACGCGGTGCCCGTGTACGGGTCCATCGATCCCACACCTTTGGTTGGCATCGCCTATCTGGCGATGTTCGGTCTCATGTTCGGCGATGTGGGACACGGGCTTGTCATCATGCTGCTCGGAATCATCGGCCGGCGTCTCTACAAGAAGGAAAACAAAGTCAGGCAGTTGTTGACACTGCTCTCCTATTGCGGCGGAGCGGCGATTATCGC
The DNA here is from genome assembly GCA_016930115.1 of Spirochaetales bacterium. Lineage (GTDB taxonomy): Bacteria > Spirochaetota > Spirochaetia > ARS1246 > ARS1246 > JAFGHN01. The sequence continues at coordinate 14,334 of JAFGHN010000086.1, forward strand.
CGGAGTTCTGTTCGGCTCCTATTTCGGATTCAGCCTCTTCCCGGCACTCTGGTTCGACTTCCACGGTATCGTAATGGGACACAGCGGAGGACCCCTCGTCTCTTCGATCTACGATGTCTTGGGGATAACCATCTACTTCGGGATATCGGTTATCGGTCTCGGAATTCTCATAAATTTGGTGAACCTGGCGAGGAGGCGTCGCTGGTTTGAGTTCTTTTTCGACAAGGCCGGAATACTGGGCGGATTCATCTACGGCGCCGGCATCTGGGCCACCAAGTATTTCATCTCAGCCGACTACAAACAGTTGCCCTCAGGCACACTGCTTTTCGTATTTCTTGGTATCCCGGTCATACTGCTCGCCTTCAAATCGCCGCTTCACCATGTGCTCGAGCGACGGTCGGGCGGCAAACAACGGCTCCATCTGATGTCGTTTGTCGACTTTACCATGGACTGGATTGTTGAAGTGCTTGAGATCTTTTCGGGGTACCTTGCCAATACCCTCTCCTTCATGCGGGTCGCCGGTTTGGGCATCGCGCACGAGGCGCTCCTCATCGCCTTCTTCGGGATCGCAGGCATGACCGGTAACGGCTCGCTGAACAGCCTGCCCGCGATTCTGATTCTGATACTCGGCAACGTCCTTGTCATCGCGCTTGAGGGGCTGTCCGCGGGAATCCAGTCGTTGAGGCTTAATTACTACGAATTCTTTTCTAAATATTTCAGCAGCGCCGGCCGTCCGTACGAGCCGGTGACATTGAGGACAAAAACTTGATTCTGGAGGTAACAGATGGACAATCCTAAGACGGTTTTCAAACGAAAAGCAGGCTCGAGTATCCTGATAATGCTTCTTCTCATGCTTATTATCGGTCTGGCATCCGTAACCGATGTATTTGCTCAGAATGCATCCGAACCTGCACAGGTTGAGCTTACCCCTGAAAGGGCGGACGTATCGAAGTTCGGGCTTATCGCCGCGGCGATCGCGTTCGGCTTTGGGGCGATAGGGGCGGGAATCGCAATTGCTCACGTAGGGGCCGCGGCAATGGCCGCCATCGGAGAAAAACCCGAGATCGCAAGCCAGGCGCTGATCTTCATCGCGTTGGGGGAAGGGCTTGTCATATTCGGTTTCATTACCGCGCTGATGATCCTGGGAAAGATATAACCGATGCGCTATTTCGTCATCGGTGACGAAGATACCGTCCTGGGATTTCAGCTGGCCGGCGTCGAAGGCAAAGTTGCGGGTAATCCGGAAGAAGCGGAGCGTGTCTTTGACGAGGTGCTGGATAACCACGATTTTGGTATTGTGCTTATCACCGAACGTGTGGCAGAGTTGATCCGGGACCGCGTCGACAGATTCATCTTCACGCAGGCGTTCCCGCTTATACTCGAAATTCCGGACAGAAACGGCAGACTCGAGGGTAAACCGGACTTGAGACAGATGGTGAACCGCGCCATCGGGATAAATCTATAGCCTGATATGGAAAAGGAAGAAGCACGACAGGAAATCATCGGCGGCATTCGCTCTGAGGCCGAGGCGCAGGCGGCCGGGATAATTGCTGATGCCCGGAAAGCGGCGGAAGACCAGATCAAGGCGGCCGGGAGACAGGCCGTAAGGATCAAAGAGGAAGCGGAGGAAAAAGCCGCAAAGCAGATAGCCGCGATTGAACGCGAGGCAGCCACCCGTCTGACCGCCGCAAGACGCCGGATGAAACTTGAGATGGCTGAAAGAGTCTATCAGCATATCATCTCCAGGTGTACAGAGGAGTTGGAGAAACTCATCGGTTCCGGGCGGTACGGCAAGATGCTCGAAGATTGGATCGTTCAAGCCGCCGTCGGGCTCCGGGCGGAATCGGCAGTGGTCAACTGTTCGAGCGCCGAGCACGAGGCGGCGGCAGCGGTTCTGCCGAAGGCCGAAGAAAGAGCAAGGTCGATAACCGGGAAACAGATCACTCTCACCTTCTCCGACGACCGCCCGCTCGCAAACCAGGGAGTGATGATCACCTCGGCGGACGGAAGGACTGCTTTCAACAATCAGGTCCAGAGCCGGATTTTTCGTATGCAGACGGAAATCAGGAAGCTCGTCCACGACAGGCTGTTTTAGGAACACACAATGGAAGAAAGGATCATCGGGCAGATCAGACGAATCAACGGCCCTGTTGTCGAAGTAAAAGGCGTATCGGACGCCACGATGATGGAGCTTGTCTATCTAGGGGAAGCCCGCCTGGTGGGTGAAGTGATCAAGCTTGCAGGAAACGGCGCGATTGTCCAGGTATACGAAGATACGACCGGTGTCAGACCCGATGAAAACGTCTACGGTTCGGGTATCCCGCTCTCGGTGGAGCTGGGGCCCGGTCTCATCGGTACGATTTATGACGGTATCCAGAGGCCGCTTCCGCAAATCGCCGCGATTTCCGGCGCCTTTATAGAGAGGGGGGTGAGGATTCCCGCCCTGGACAGGACGATGAAGTGGCATTTTGTCCCGTCGGCGCGGGAGGGAGACACTGTGCCGGCCGGCGCTATTCTCGGATCCGTCAGGGAAACCGAAACCGTGGATCATCGTGTCATGGTTCCTCCGAATTTGAGCGGCACCCTGGTTTCTCTGGTTACCGAAGGAGACTACCGTGTCGAAGATACAATCGCGGTAATCGATACCCCGAAGGGCCGGGAAGATCTACGGATGTACCACCGCTGGCCCATCAGGATACCGCGGCCGACCGGGAGGAGGCTTCCTTTCGTCACTCCATTGATTACCGGTCAGCGTGTTATCGATACGCTCTTCCCGGTGCCGAAAGGCGGGACCGTCGCCATCCCCGGAGGGTTCGGCACGGGCAAAACGATGACCCAGCACGCCATCGCGAAGTGGTGCGACGCGGACATCATCGTCTATATCGGTTGCGGAGAGCGGGGCAACGAGATGACTGACGTGCTTACCGAATTCCCCGAGCTGGTGGACCCCCGGACCGGACGCAGCCTCATGGAACGAACCCTTCTTATCGCCAATACCTCGAACATGCCGGTGTCGGCAAGAGAAGCGAGTATCTATACCGGCGCGACGTTGGCGGAATACTACCGCGACCAGGGATACGATGTAGCGATAATGGCCGACTCCACTTCCAGATGGGCGGAAGCCCTCAGGGAGCTTTCAGGAAGGATGGAGGAGATGCCGGCCGAAGAAGGATTTCCGGCATACCTTCCCACCCGCATCGCCGGCTTTTATGAACGGGCGGGCATCATGGAAACCTTGTGCGGCAAAGAGGGCTCGGTGTCGATCATCGGGGCAGTATCGCCGCCGGGAGGCGATTTTTCCGAACCGGTGACTCAGCACACAAAACGTTTTGTCAGGTGTTTCTGGGCGCTCGACCGCCAGCTGGCAAACGCCCGGCACTATCCGGCGATATCCTGGCTCGAGAGTTACAGCGAGTATCTCCAGGAGATTGCCGCCTGGTGGGAAGAGAATACGGCGGGAGGCTGGTCTTCAAACAGGGCGCAGATCATGGACCTGCTGCAGCGGGAAGTGAGGCTCCAGCAGGTGGTGAAACTGGTGGGACCCGACGCGCTTCCGGACAGCCAGCGGTTCATCATCGAAGTCTGCACCCTGTTCAAGAACGCGTTCCTTCAGCAAAACTCCTTTGATGAAGTGGACAGGTATTCGAGCGCGGAGAAACAGCTCAAACTGCTTGAGGTCATCCTGATCTATTACAGACGCGGGGCCGATGCGATCCGGCGGGGAGTCACTCTCGTAAAACTGAAGCGGATGAAAATTCTCCAGGAAATCGTGAGAGCAAAATCAACGATAGGCAACGATGAGCTCGCAAAGCTGGACAGGCTTGCCGCCCGCCTGGAACGATCAATCGATCAACTGGAGTCGATCTATGCATGACGGTGTAACAGACCTTTCCGCCCGGGAATATATCGGCGTCCAGCAGATCGAAGGACCCCTTGTCATCGTTGAGGGTACGCATATGGTGGGCTACCGCGAGCTCGCCGAATGCGTTGATGAGGAAGGACATATCCGTCTCGGGATGGTGATGGATACCTCGGACAAAGCGGTTGTGCTGCAGATCTTTGAAGGGACCTCCGGGCTTACGATGCCCGGAACCCACGTGCGTTTCCGCGGACGGCCGTTACGACTTCCGGTGTCCACGGAAATGCTCGGGCGGGTTTTCAACGGCCTCGGCGCGCCGCTCGACGGCGGACCGCCGCCGGTAGGAGAGATGGAGCTCGATGTAAACGGAAAGCCGATCAATCCGACCTCACGGCAATACCCGCGTAACTTTATCCAGACCGGTATTTCCGCGATCGACGGGATGAACACCCTCATAAGAGGGCAGAAGCTGCCGATCTTTTCAGGAAACGGGCTGCCCCATTACGAATTGGCCGCCCAAATCGCAAGACAGGCCGAGATTCTCGGCGCGAGCGGCGGCGATTCGGATTTCGCCGTTGTTTTCGCCGCCATGGGCGTCAAGCATGACGTCGCGCGTTTTTTTGAACACTCCTTTGAGGAGTCGGGCGTTCTTGAAAAGGTTGCCCTTTTTCTTTCACTCGCCGACGACCCGTCGATCGAGAGGATAATCACGCCAAGGACCGCGCTCACCCTCGCCGAACACCTCGCCTTCAATCATGACATGCACGTGCTCGTCATCATGGCGGATATGTCCAACTACTGTGAATCGCTCAGGGAGATTTCGACCATCCGGGGTGAGATACCGTCGAGGAAAGGTTACCCGGGGTATCTCTATTCCGACCTGGCGGAGCTCTACGAGCGCTCGGGGATGATCAAAGGTTACGCCGGTTCGATTACGCAGATTCCGGTCCTCACCATGCCCAACGACGATATCTCCCACCCGATTCCCGACCTGACCGGGTACATCACCGAAGGGCAGATCGTGTTTGAACGGGAGATGAACGCCCGGGGGATATACCCGCCGGTTGCGGGGCTGCCCTCGCTCTCCCGTCTCATGAAGGACGGTATCGGCAAAGATATGACCCGGGACGACCATCCCCATCTGGCAAGCCAGCTTTTCGCCGCATACAGCTACGTGAAGGATGTGAGGAATCTCGCGTCGGTCATCGGGGAGGAAGAGCTCACACCGCTGGACACCCAGTATCTCGAATTCGGCGAGTACTTCGAAAGGAGTTTCGTGTCCCAGGGACAGTACGAAAACCGGACGATCGAACAGACTCTCGAGCTGGGCTGGAACTCGCTGAACAAGCTTCCTGCCGATGAGTTGCACAGGATGACCGAGGAGGAACTCGAGGAGCACTATGGCGGCTCGTAACCTGGCGCCGACAAAAACCAACCTCATCAATCT